>JAPZUA010000013.1 GCA_027532905.1 Magnetospirillum sp. | reverse complement strand
ACGCACCGGCAGATCCCGCCCGATCTGCGCGACGAAATCGAAGTCGTGTTCCTCGAAGGCTGCAGCTTGGCCGGCCTCGCGGGCCGCATCTATTTCCAGGCCGGCGAACGCTTCCCGGTCAATCCGATCGAGGAGATCGCGTACCAGCAGCAAGGGGTTGTTGCGTAGTTTTTCATCACATCACAGCATGCATTATCTATACATGTATTTACATGATACAATAGTTAAACCTATGGTGACATGAACATTTTTTCTGCCTACCTGTTTTTTTTAATGGGCGGTTAAATCTTTCAGGTTATTCGTCCGGAAACCACAACCGGAGCCCCCCATGTCCAAGCTTTCTTCACTCAATCCATTCGGTCGATTTTCGCTTGTCGGCCAAGTATACGCCGCGTTCGGCTTGCTCGGCCTGCTGCTGGCGGCCGCATCGGCCTATGGCGTCGTCGGATTCAAACGCACCACCGCCGAATCAACCGGCGCGGCAGAAATCGGGAATATCTACGATTTTTCCCAACGCGTCGAACTGCGGATGACGCAGACCCGCAACGCAATCAATATCTGGCTGCAAGCGCCGACCCAAGCGCAAGCGGACGCCGTTGGCGCCACATTCGGTCGTCTCGACGCAGCCGTAAAGGACCTCGAGAACGCCCGAATCAACGATGCCGAACGTTCGAACGTCGCCGCCTACAAGGCCACGCTCGGCAAGTACCGCGACGAAAGCTGGGCCACCATCCAAGGACACTTCGCCGCGCGCGCGACTTTGGCCGACGAACTCGACCGCGTTGGGCCGACGGTGCTCACCAACCTGCAGCGCCTGCGCGACGAAGCTGCGGCATCGGGCCAATCGACGACGGCGACCGCGCTCGACCTGGCAGCCGAAAACTACATGCGCGGCCGCTTGCCCGCGATGCGCTACCGCACCAGCCAAGCCGATGCCGATATGGAAAGCGCCGCACGCACGCTCAATGAAGCGATCGCTGCGGCGACCGAAGCACGGCGCGGTGCGCCCGCCGCATTTGCCGCGCGCATCGATGCCTCCATTGCTGCCCTCACGGCCTATCGCAACGAAAATCTCAAGATCCAGCAGACGATCAAAGACCTCGAAGCCGTCCGCGCAGTGTTCCGGGCGCAAGGCAATTCGCTTTCGGCTCTGACCGACGAACTCCGCAAGTCGCTCGAAGCGCGCGCCGAGGCCGCCGTCGCAGCAGCTGAATCCGCCGTCAAGCTGCGTGAATGGACGATCTCGATCGGCGGTGCGTTGGCGCTGGCCCTCGCACTTGTGATCGCCGTCGCGTTCGTGGCCAGCCTCAAGCGCCCGCTTGCGATCTTGGTCGATGTCGCCACGCAGCTCGCGAATGGCCGCGACGACGTCGCCGTTGCCGCCAGTGCGCGCAAGGACGAACTCGGCGCACTTCTCAATGCCATGCGCGCGCTGTGCGAGACCGTCGGTCAGTCCTTCCGCCTGCGCCAGATGGTCGAGGAAATGCCCACGCCGGTGATGACCGCCGATCCGAAAAACGTCTTCCGTATCGGCTACGCCAATCGGGCAGCGGTCGAAACCTTGCGCGGCGTCGCCGAGCATCTGCCGTGCGCGCCCGAAGCGCTCGTCGGCACCGAACTCGGCAAGCTGCACCGCGACGGTTTGCTGCAGCCGGCCGCCTTGGCCGACGCCGCTTCCCTGCCGCGCCGCACGACCTTGCATATCGGAAAGGAAATTTTCGACGTGCGCGTCTCGGCGATCCGCGACAAGGCCGGTGCTTATGTCGGGCCGATGCTCGTGTGGAACGTCGTCACGCGCCAGACGATGCTCGCCGACGATTTTGAGAAGAACGTCAAGAGTGTCGTCGATCAGGTCGCAAGTTCGGCCGTTCAGATGACGAAAAGTTCGGCCGCCATGGGCGTGTCGGCCGACGATACGATGCGCCAATCCACCATCGTTGCGTCGGCATCGGAGCAGGCATCG
>JAPZUA010000012.1 GCA_027532905.1 Magnetospirillum sp. | reverse complement strand
CCAAAATCGACCGCGATTCGACCGCCCTGTTGCTGGGCGTGCTGTCGGCGGTCGAGCATAATTCGAACGTGACCCAGCGTTCGATGTCGAGCGAATTGGGCGTGGCCCTTGGGCTTGCCAATGCGGTGCTCAAACGCTGTGTGCGCAAAGGTCTCATCAAAATTTCGACGGCCCCGCTCAATCGCTACGCCTACTATCTTACGCCGAACGGGTTCAGCGAAAAAGCGCGGCTGACGGCCGAATATTTGCGCGCGTCGTTCGACCTGTTCCGCAAGGCGCGCAGCCAATATGCCGAGATTTTCGGCCGCTTTGCCGCACGCGGCTTGAAGCGCATTGTGCTGGTGGGCGCATCCGAACTCGCGGAAGCGGCCCTGCTGTCGGCGCGCGAGGCCAATGTCGAAATCGTCGGCTTGGTCGATGCGAGCAAGGCGGGCGAGGCGCATATCGGCTTTGCGATCGCAGGCGATCTTGCCGAGATTGCTGGGCCGTTCGACGCCGTCGTGCTGTGCGACATGCGCGACCCGCAAGGCGTCTATCTGCGCCTGCGCGACGCCGTACTCGCAGCGGGGCTCGAGGCCGATCGCGTGGTGGGGCCGGCCCTGCTGCGCTTGCGCGTGCCGCCTTCCGAAACGGCCGGTGCGGCATGACCGCCTGGTACGCTGTGCACACCCAGCCTTTGGGCGAGCAGCGGGCTGCCGCCAATCTGGCGCGCCAAGGTTATGCCGCCTATTTGCCGCTCTATCGCTGCCGGCGCAGCCACGCGCGCAAGGTCGATCTCGTGCAGAAGCCGCTATTCCCGCGGTATCTGTTCGTGGCCCTCGATCTGCTGCGCGACCGTTGGCGGCCGATCCTGTCGACCTTTGGCGTGTCGAACATCGTGCGCGTGGGCGATGCGCCCGTCGCTGTGCCCGAGGGCGTGGTCGCTGCGATCCGCGCGCACGAGGCCGCGCAGACCTTCGACCAGTCTCTCGAGCCTGCACGCCGCTTCAAGCCCGGCATGGCCGTGCGCGTGACGGGCGGGCCGTTCGCCGATCTGATTGGCAAGTTCCAAGCCCTGGCGGATGCCGAGCGCGTGGTCGTGCTGCTCGATCTGCTGGGACGCGAAGTACGCGTGCACGTGCCCAACCGCGCGGTCGCTGCCGCCTAGGCGGCGAGGCCGGGCGCACGTACGTGCCGTCGCAACGCTGGGGGCCTCGGCACCCGGCGTGCGGTAGCGCGGATTT
>JAPZUA010000011.1 GCA_027532905.1 Magnetospirillum sp. | reverse complement strand
TGCTCGATCTGCTGGGACGCGAAGTACGCGTGCACGTGCCCAACCGCGCGGTCGCTGCCGCCTAGGCGGCGAGGCCGGGCGCACGTACGTGCCGTCGCAACGCTGGGGGCCTCGGCACCCGGCGTGCGGTAGCGCGGATTTCGATTTTGGCCTCCGGCGCCGACGACACTTTTTCAAATCCAACCTTTCGAAGCGATTGCCGCGCAGCAGTAACGTCTCATTCGGCTTGGTTCAAAAGACCGGCCAAGTCACATTCACAGTTACCCGCCGATGCGGCAACTGAAGGAGCCCAGCATATGATTGATATCGTTTTTCATGTTACTGTATCGTCCAACTCGGTGGGCTATCTGCGATACATGCTGGCGAACTATCGCAATCTTGCGGACCGTCCCGAGCGCTTGAAGTTTCACGCCTACTCCCTCGACTGGATCTCCGGATTAATGCTGGGCCGCAACTTCGGCATCGACGCGCTGACCAAGCTGCCATACGCGCGCGGTTCGTCGGGCCACGCGACGGCCGTCCAGGCAGCGCTCCGGAACACAGACGCAACGGCAATCCACGTGATCGCCGACTCCGACACAGTGATTTTTGCCAAGGGCTGGGACACGCTGCTGGCCGAAGCCGTCGGCCCCGATGGCCAGTATGGCATGATCGGCGCACCTTACGAGGATACCGGCAGTGTCAACGCGGGCGACACGCCCTATCAGCAATACAAAAAGAAGCCAACTGCTGCGTGGCTTGCGCTCTCGCCTCGTTTCGACTTCCGCTCGCTCGAGGTGATGCCCGACAAAAAGAACTTCATCGAAATTGCCGACGACAAGCTATCCGACACGTTCCAGATGCCGCGCGGATCTTTTGTCGTGAAGGATGTCGGTTGGCAGATACCGATGTTTTTGAAGCAGCATGCAATCCCTTATGCAGTTTTCGATCTTCTCTTGCCCACGGACAAGAGCGCTGTCGCCCTCAAAGGCACCAGCTCCTATCATCATGAATTCCACTGGCATTCGGCGCCGTATTTGGCGCACCAGCGCGGTTCCATGAAACACCGTTTCCGCATCGATCCGCTGTCGGTCGATTTCTACGACGCTTGCGACCGCTTCCTTGGGCAACCCGGATGGCGGGTCGGGCCAATTCTCATGGATCGTGCTGTCGCCCCATTCCAGAATGTCTACCGTCAAGCCGAGCACATGGCAAAGGCAGTGCTTAAGCCAGCGAAAACGCTCAAGCCCTAATTCCCAACAACAAGGCTTCCAATGAAATATCCGATGTTCAAAGTCCATATGCCGGTCGAAGCGGCGATGGCGAAGATCCGCACCGTGCTCGAATCGGGCTTCGTCAACGAAGGTCTGCAGGTTTCGGAATTCCTCGCGGCGCTGCAGGCCCATATGGGCGAAAAAAACGTCGTCTTGATGAACTCCTGCACCAGCGCGCTGACGGTCGCGTACCGGCTGTGCGGCGTCGGGCCGGGCACCGAAGTCGTCACGACGCCGATGACCTGCGTTGCGACCAATACGCCCATCGTCAATCTGGGCGCCACGCCCGTGTGGGCCGACATCGACCCGACGACCGGCTCGATCGACGCCGCCGACATCGAGCGCCGCATCACGCCGCGCACCCGCGCGATCGTGTGCGTGGCGTGGGCGGGCTCGCCTTGCGATCTCGAAGCGCTCGGTGCCGTCGCCAAGCGCCACAATCTGCCGCTGATACAGGACGCGGCCCATGCTTTTGCGGCGACATGGAACGGCCAATCGGTTTCGAAATTCGCCGACTACACCTGCTATTCGTTCCAGGCGATCAAGCATCTGTCGTCGGGCGACGGCGGAGCGCTCGTCTGCCGCGACGACGAAAAGTTCGCGCTGGCGCGCAAGCTCAAATGGTTCGGCTACGACCGCGATGCGCACAAGGACGCGAAAGGCGAGTGGAAAGGCCAGCGTTGGAGTGCCGACATCGTGCCCGACGAAGTCGGCTTCAAGTTCAACATGAACAACATCGCCGCAGCGATCGGCCTCGCGCAGATGCCCTACATCGACGGTCTCATCGAGGCGCATCGGCGCAACGCACGCGTCTATTCGCGGATTTTCGACAATTCGCCGACGATCCGGCCACTCAGCGTGCCGCATCAGGCTGTGTCGAGCCATTGGGTGTTCACGACGCTGCTGGTCGATGAAAAGCTCGATCGCGACGGCGTGATGCAGCGCGCCAACGACGAAGGGATCGGCCTCGGCCAGGTGCATCTGCCCAACGACATCTACTCGGCCTTCAAGGACCAGAAGACCGATCTGCCAGGCGTGCAGCGCTTTGCCGACCGGCAGATTTCGTTCCCCTGCGGCTGGTGGCTGAGCGAAGCCGATTGCCGCACGATCGCCGAACGCACGCTCGAACTCTGCCGGGTCTGAGCTGCAAGCGATGCGGATATTCGTCGGCACGCTCGAAAGCGGGGAAGCGGAATTCGCCGAATCGTCCGCCGCGATCTCTGCGCAGCAAAACGTTAGCGTCACGCGTCATGTGATCTCGGGTCTGCCGGAATACAAGGCCCACAACGCGCTGTGGGCGGCGTGGGCGGCAGCCAAGACGACGCACGATCTGTTCGTCAAGATCGACGCCGACACTGTGCTGAACCGGCCGACTGCGCTCAAGGAAATAGCGGCTCTCTTTGCCGACCGCTCGGTGACGGGCGCGCAGCTCAAGCTTCTGGATTATTTCACGACCGAACCGATGCCGGGCATGAATGCGTTTTCGCCTGATGTCGTATTTGCGCCGGCCAGAAAGCGGCTCTATTCCGACCACGCCGACAGCGGCCATCGCAAGGTGCTGAAGGGCGACGCCGTGCGCCATCTTGAGCCCATCGCCTGGCATTGCCGTAATCCCAATCCGCGGCAGGCCTTCCATTTCGGCTTTCGGCGCATGCTGAAGCGCCAGGCCGACGTCATCTCCGCACTTACTAGGGCTTGGCGGCGCGAACCGTTGCCGGGCCGGGAATGGGCGATGGCGGGGGCGGCGAGCGTACGCTGGTGGATGCGCCTCGCACCCGGCGCCGGCGCAAGAAACCTCGGTACGGCCTTCGCGCGCATGGCGGACGCCGAGCTGCGCGGGATCGAGATTCGGCGTTTCGCAGAAGCCCACATACCGCAGGAAAAAGGCGAGGCCGCATGACGACAGCCAACGGAACCGAGCGTCTCGAAATCCGCGTCATGCAGCAGGAAGACGCGGAGCCCGCGCGCCTGCTGCACAACAACGACGAAATGCTGATGTGGCTCACCGACACGACGCACGTGTCGCAAGCCCAGCAGGCCGACTGGTATCAATCGATTTCGAAGTCGCAGAAATCGCGCCGATACGCGCTGCGCCGCCGGTCCGACAATGCTTTCGTCGGGCTGTTCCGCGTCGACGCAATCGATCCGGTCAATCGCAACTGTCTGGTCGGCTGCGACGTGATGCCGGAAATGCGCAAGCAAGGCTACGCGACCGAATCCTTCCGCTACATGCTTGGCTATCTGTTCGGCTTCATGGGGATTCACCGCGTCGGTCTCGTCACGCGCGCCGACAACCAGGCGGGCCTTGCCCTCTATGCTAAGCTCGGTTTCCGGCGGGAAGGGGTTCAGCGCCAGGCGATTTTCCGCTGCGGCGTCTATGTCGATCTGGTGGCGATGGGAATGCTGCGGGAAGAATTCTCGGGATCGTGAACGCGACGAACGCGTTCTTTTTCGGCCTTGCCCGGTGTGACCTCTAGGTTGCAATGGTGAAAGTAAAAATGACCTTTGATGTATCAAGCGACGAGCCTGCCAATGCGTTTACGTACGCCTATTTAGAGTCGATCGTCGATGGGGCAAAACGTGCGGGATATCAGTTTGTCCGACTGTCGGACATGCTGCGCGCCGACCGTCCGGAAAAGTCGTTTGTCTTGCGGCTCGATCTCGATCACAAGCCGAAATCGTTGAGTCATTTTGTCGACGTGGCGAGGCGTCGCCGGATTCCGATGATCGTGTATGTACGTTCGGTCGGGCCCTACAATCCGCTCTGGTACGATTGCATTTCGATCCTGCGGGAAGCCGTCGATGCTGGTTGCGACATTGGCCTGCATACTGCAGCCGTCGAGTGGGCTCGGCTTACGGGCACAACACCCGAGAAAGCTTTCGCAGCCGAACTCGGCTTGCTGCGTTCGTGCTTCGCCGTCGACAGCATCGCCCCGCATCGGGACACGAATTACATGTACAATACATTGCCATGGATCGAGCGTTGTTGGCCGGAACTTTCGGCACAGCATGGGCTCTCTTTCCAAGCCTACGACAAGAGGTTGTTGGAGAATTCCATCTACGTAAACGAAGGCCTGTCGCCTCATTTGGGTTGGCGCGCAACGACGCCGGAGGCGGCGATACAGTCCGGCAAGTCGATCTACATGCTCCTTCATTCGCATTGGTGGTTCGACAAGAACCCCTTTGAGCACGACTGATGCACATTCAGATTTGCGCATATCGCGAATGGGCGCTCGCCGCCGCGAGGGCAGTCGAAGCGCTGTGTGCCGAGCATCGATTCTCGACGGCGAAAGACCCGCACGAACTCGAGCGCCAGCTGATCGGCGCAAAGGCGCCGGATTTGATCTGCGCGATCGGCTGGAGTTGGATTTTCGATCGCGTACTCGCCGAGAGCACGTGGATCGTCGGGGTCCATCCGTCGGACTTGCCCGACTTTGCCGGTGGCTCGCCAATTCAAAACCAGATATTGGAGGGCGTCACCGCGACCAAAAACACGCTGTTCCGTATAACGCCCGATCTCGACGCGGGACCAATTCTCGGGAAGGTTCCGCTCTCGTTGGCGGGGCATATGCACGAGATCTTTGCGAATTTGACTTTTTCGACCGTCGTCCTGCTCGACCGCTTCATCCGCGCCTTTCCCGACGGTATCGTGCAGACGCCGCAAGTGCCGAGCAAAAAGCTTCGGCGCCTCAAGCCCGAGGCGGGTCGGCTGCATCCCGACGACTTTGCGCGGATGGATACCGCCAAACTCTTCGATTTCATTCGCTGCCGCGAGGATCCCTATCCGAATGCCTACATGGAGGACAGCGCCGGAATCCTTCATTTCAAGCGGGCCGATTTTCGGGAGAAATCGTGATGCGCGTCCTCTATCTGGTGGATAGCGAAAGATACGTGCGGGAAAACTGCTTTCAATCCCAGTTGTTGAACGGATTTATGTATTGCGGCGATCTCGACATTCTGCAGGCGCAGCCGGAGCTGCGTTTTCGATTGAGTGCGCTGCGTCGATCTCCGGCCGAATACGATGCCGTCGTTTGCGTTTTGCGCCAACGTACGGCTTTCGCAATGATGCGCCAGCTCGCCGATTTCCTCGGCGCCGCGAAAGTCGCAGTCTACGATCAGGATCCGTGGGAGAGCTTCATCGACGGATCGCCGACGAAAGGCTTCTATAGGCTTCTCAATGATTCCCTCAATGCGGAGGTGTTTGTAACTTCGAGATGGTGGGCCGATCGCATCTCCAAAAGCGGGATCGACGCCCATTTTGTGAGGATGGGCATGGAGCCGCGCTGGTGCGATGCAGGTCCTGCGATTGAAATGCGCCCCGTCGAACTTGGATTCAAAGGCCATCTCCACCCGCACCGTGAGGCTGTATTTGTGGCCTTGGCGAACGAGGGAATGAAAGTCGATATTGCCAAAGACCGCCTCAACTACGCGGGCTACATGTCCTACCTGCACAATGTGCAGGTCTTCACGCACGACGAATCGGCGCCATGGATATGCGACGGCGAAGAAATCTCGCGCAGTACCGGAATGTGGATCAAGGATATCGAAACGGCGGCACGCGGCACATTTACGCTCAGAAATTGGCACCCCGAAGCCGTTTCCTACGGCCTAAACGACATACCCAATATCCTGTTCTACGCCGATCCGCGGGAAGCGCCGGACAAAATGGCCGAGTTTCGACGCATGAGCATCGAGCAGCGCAACGCGATGCGCTGCATCTCCGTCGAAAGAATTCGCAGGCGGTACGACTGGCCCGAAGCGGCACAGACAATTTTGCGGCGTGTCGTCGAAACAAACGAATAGATAGACAGTCGCTCAATGCTCGACCCCAAGGAAATCCCCTGTTCGCCTATAAAGAACACGCTGGTTCTTCTTGTGACCTGTTCGCAAGACGAAAGTCGGCGGGTTCTGGCCGAGAAGGTTGCGCAGAATATATCGACGCTCGCTTCCGAAGCGGGATTGGCGTCCAGCCTCGTACTGTTCGACAATGCCTCGAAATACACGGACCATCTAAAGTACATGCCTGCGCACAGCTATATTTGCTGCAGCGAGCGCAATATCGGATACTGGTCGGCGATCGACTGGGTTCTGAGAAATCGGGATTCTCTTGGCGGGCGCGGAAAGAAGTATCTTTACATCGTCGAGTCTGATTTATGGCACGACTCGCTTCTTCCGCTCGCCGAATGCGAGGCTTTTCTAGACCTTGAAAACAGCGCCGTCGGCGTGCGAACGCAAGAATTCTCCGTTCGCGGCCGTTGGCGATACGACAAAGGTCTCAGTCATGTGCCGTTTCGCAAACGGCGATCCCTGATCCATCTCGTCAACCAGGCGACTGGCGAGAAGGCATGGTTCAAGAAAACTAGCCTTAACAATCTTTGGTTGTCGAATATCCACGCGAAATTGCCGGCGCTCAATAGAATAGACGCACTCGAGAACGTCTTCCGACAGCTTGCGGCCCGAGAGACCTTCTCAGAAGTCGATTTTTTTCGGCTGATGATGGCCCAAATGCCGCGGATCGGCATTCTTGACGGCGGCATCTGGCATCAGCTCAGCACGCTCGATACGAGCGAGGTAACGAGCGGGAGCTGGAGCTCGGAGGCCGAATTGAAAAAATTGGGATATCAAACGACGCGAACCGCCAGCATCGACAGGACTATGCCGATTGTTTCGGTGCGTGTCGTCGGGTCGCAAGCTTGAAAGTGGATTCGTGAATAGTCGCCATAGCCGGCTGCGCCGCTTCGTAGGGCGCGAGACGTTTCGCTACGGGCTTGTCGGCATACTCGTCGGCCTGCTTCTGTTTGCGGTCGATCTTGCCCTGGCGATGACGTTGCAGCGCTTCTTTTTCGCGACCGGGCTGCTGGCCTCGCTCGACCCGCGGCTTGCTCTCTTTCCCCTCTTGTCGCCGCTCGGTGAGGCGGCATTGCTGGTCTTGGCGGGCGGCATCCGGGTTTCGATGCAGTGGCTGAGCGGCTACGTGACTGGCCTTTGCCACGTGGCCTTCGAAAGCAAGAGTCGCGACGAAATCGCGCGCTGGGCCATCGCGCGCGGACAAGCGCCGGTGGGTTCTGTCATGACGCTTTACAACGACACGACGGTTGGATCGGCAGCGGCGATCAGCAATGCTTTCTATCTGACGGGGCGTTGCATGATGAGCTGTGCAACGCTGCTGGCGCTGCTCTACTACTTGCCGCTCGTGACCTGCATCGTGCTTCTGTCGTTGGTGCTCGTGTTTCCGATCCACAAATTGATCGATGCGCGCATTATGTCGGCCTCCAACCAGACCCAAAGAGCGCTGGCCGATTCGATCGATGGGCTGGCAAGTGGAGTCAAGAACTACCTGTTTTTCCGCATCCACGGACTTGGCCGCGCGCAGATCGATACAGTGGCGGCTGCGACCGAGCGCTACAGGGCGCAGTCGAACCGCTATTACGGCCTGTCGTCGCTGCGCGCCTCGCTGCCGCAATATGTCGGTCTGGCAGTCGTCGCGGCGGTCACGCTCGTTCAAGCGGACGAGTCGCAAGGCGGCAACGGCGCTTTGCTCGCGTATCTGTTCCTCTTGCTGCGCTTCTTCCAGAATCTAGGCGATATCGCGCGTGTCACCGGCAATCTGATGCTCAATCTGCCGCGCGTGCGGCTCGCGTGGCGCTGGTGGAACGGACAGATCCGCGACGAGCGCTTTGCCGAACTCGACGCGGATGCAGCCCCCGTGCGATCGGGCGATCTGCTTGGTTGGCAGGGTGCGGGCCTCGCCTTCCAATGGCCCGATGCGTCGGCCCCGATCTTTTCCGATCTGTCGATCGACATCGAACCCGGCAAACTGACCTTGGTGTCCGGGGCGTCGGGTTCGGGCAAATCGACATTGCTGCTGCTGCTCGCAGGCGTCCTGGCGCCGACGGCGGGAAGCTTGCGCACTTACGATCGCATCGGCGCAATCGAGGCTGGGCTTGCGGCGCGCCTTGCGTATGTGGGGCCCGATCCCTTCACGATCGCCGGATCGATTCGCGACCAGCTGGTGCTGGGTCTTGCGCGCGAGCCGAGCGCTGCGGAAATCGACGCAGCCCTGGCGTGCGCGCAATGCGATTTTGTCGCCCCTCTCGGTCTTGCGCACCGCGTGAGCGAGCAGGGTGCCGGGCTTTCGGCGGGCCAGAAGCAGCGCCTGGCGCTGGCGCGCGCCTTGCTGCGCCGGCCCGATGCGCTGCTGCTCGACGAGCCAACCGCCAATCTCGATGCCAAGACCGAGCAAAGCCTCGTGGCGACCATCGCGCAGATGCGCGGTGCCGTGACAATCGTCATCATCAGCCATTCGCGGGCCTTCGACGGCGTTGCCGACCGCCATGTGCTGCTTGGAGAGGGGACGGCATAGCACAGCACCACCGAAATTCGCGTTTGACGATTCCGACATCGACAACGCGTGGCGCGAAATTCCGAGCGCCGCGCAGTCGATCTGCCCCTTTCAGAGCGGTCCAAAAGTTAATCTAAACTTGAACCTGTCTGGGTCTATGACTTCGTCGAGGGGCGCATCCATGACGGCCAGAAGTTCCGCATTCTGACGATCATCGACGAGGCCAGCTGGGAATGCCAGGCGCTCGTGGTCGCACGGCGCTTCCGTCACGAGGACGTGCTGGCGGCGTTGGCGGAGCTGTTCATTGCGCGCGGGCCGCCAGCAAACCTCAGGCCCGATAACGGAAGCGAGTTTATCGCGACGGCGGTGCAGAAACGGCTAGTCAAGGTAGGCGTGAAGACGCTCTATATCGCGCCAGCGTCGCCATGGGAGAACGGCTACAATGAAAGATTCAATGGATAGCTGCACGACGAACCGCTCGACGGCGAGATCTTCTACAGCTTAGCCAAAGCCAAGGTGCTGATCGAGGTCTGCAGGCGGCACTACAACGCGATCCGCCCGTACAGCACCGCTGGCAATCAACCGCCAGTCCCGGAAACCGCGGCGCCGCCATTGCCGCCTTCCGGTTCCGCTTCGCTTCACCAACAGCCGACAATGGATAAGTAGCCCACAATGTAGTGACATTCCAACCGGGGTACTCGACGGCTGCCGCTCACTGGCCCTGCTCGCGTCGTACGGTGCTCCATGCGATATCTATTGTCTTTCGCTCGACACCGAGGGCATCGAGCTGCATATCCTCGAAAGTCTTGCCGGGCCGCAATCGGTTTGGTCGCCGATCTTGCGAGGTGCGATTTAACCTTTGGGAATCAGGAGTGTTCATCCTTTGAACATTCTTGACGTTCACGGGGTGAACAAGGTAGCTTCACAAGTCATGAGGCCCGACGAAGCACCCAAAATCGACCGCGATTCGACCGCCCTGTTGCTGGGCGTGCTGTCGGCGGTCGAGCATAATTCGAACGTGACCCAGCGTTCGATGTCGAGCGAATTGGGCGTGGCCCTTGGGCTTGCCAATGCGGTGCTCAAACGCTGTG
>JAPZUA010000010.1 GCA_027532905.1 Magnetospirillum sp. | reverse complement strand
GGCCTCCGGCGACGTCATCGACATCCGGGCCTTTGCAACCTTCACCGACCTTGCCAGCGTGCAGGCGGCCGCAACCGGATCGGTGATCAACTTCGGCACCGGCAATACGGTCACGGTCACAGGCGTCAACATCTCGAGCCTGACCGCGAGCGACTTCCTCTTCTTTACGATCTAACGACGCTCGAACCCGCCCCCTCTTGCAAAAGAGGGGGCGGTTCTCTTTTCGCCGCACTTCGCACCACCACTGTCATTTTTGAGCGGGCCGTTTTCATGGTCCGTTCTCTCGCGTATTTTTCATAAATCGAGTAGATTGTTTCGATCATGAATGACAAAACCAACGCCAACGCCCTTCGTTCGGCCCTCGCCGCGTGTGCGCCCTATTTCGTGCTGGCGCTCGTTTTCAGCTTTGCCATCAACCTGTTGGCGCTGGCTCCGACGATCTACATGATCCATGTGTACGATGGTGCACTGCACAGTTCGAGCGTGCCCACGCTGGTCATGCTCACGATCGGCGTGATGATCGCGCTGATCGCCCTCTCCGCCCTCGATTTTGCCCGCTCGCAGGTTTTGACCCGCGCCGGTGCGCGCATGGACCGGCTGCTCGCCGGGCGCATCATTGCGGCGATGAATGCGCGCGCGCTCGTGCACGGGCGCACGGCCGGACCTGAGCTGCGCGATCTCGACAATTTCCGCCAATATGCGTGCGGCGGCGGCATTCTCACGATGCTCGATCTGCCGTGGACGCCGGTCTACATCGCCTTTGCCTACGTGCTGCATCCCGTGCTCGGGATCATGTGTGTGGTGTTCTCGGTCATTCTGTTCGTGCTGGCGCTGATCAACGAATGGCTGATTCGTGCCCCGCTGGAGCGCTCGAATGCGGCGGCCGCAAACGGCTATCGCTTCGTCGAAGCGGGTCTGCGCAACGCCGAAGTCGTGCATTCGATGGGCATGATCGGCGCCATTCTTGGGCGTTGGCGCAAGGACCGCACCGCGCATATCGACGACCAGAACGTCGCCAGCGACCGCAACGCGATCATGGCCTCGATCATCAAGTTCCTGCGCATGGCCATGCAGTCGGTCATTCTTGGCGTGGGCGCCTATCTCGTCATCGAGCGCAATTTGAGTGCCGGTGCGATCTTCGCGGCCTCGATCCTGCTCGGCCGCGCCCTCGCCCCGCTCGAGCAGGCGGTGTCGAGCTGGCGCTCGACGATCATGGTGCGCGAATCCTACACGCGCATGCGCGATCTGCTGGTGGGTTTCCCGGAAGCGCCCAAGCACATCGAACTGCCGCGCCCGTCGGGCAAGGTTTCGGTCGAGCAGCTCGTCTATTTCGTGCGCGGCAATCCCAAAGCCGTTCTGCGCGGCATTTCCTTCACCGTGCAGCCCGGCGAGCAGATCGGCATTTTCGGCCCCAGTGCGGCCGGCAAATCGACGCTGTCGCGCGCCATCGTCGGCGCCATCAAGCCCTCGCAAGGCTTCGTGCGCCTTGACGGTGCCGACATCCAGCAATGGAACCGCGAGACGTTCGGCAATTACGTGGGCTACCTGCCGCAGGATATCGAGCTGTTCTCGGGCAACATCGCCGAGAACATCGCGCGGTTCAAAAATGTCGGCGACGACGAAGTCGTGGCGGCCGCCAAGCTTGCCGGTGCGCACGATTTCATCCTGCGCCTGCCCGACGGCTACAACACCCAGATCGGCGAAAGCGGCGCATTCCTCTCGGGCGGCCAGCGCCAGCGCATCGCTCTGGCGCGCGCCGTGTTCGGGAACCCTGCCCTTGTGGTGCTCGACGAACCCAATTCCAATCTCGACATGGAAGGCGACCAGGCGCTGACATCCGCACTCGCCGCTCTCAAAGCCGCCAAAATCACCACCATCGTCGTCTCGCACCGCTCGGTCGCCATGAATGCGGTCGACAAGCTGCTGGTGCTGCGCGACGGCATGATCGACGCGTTCGGCACGCAAGCCGAAGTGCTCGGCCGCAAGCAGCAGGTCGCCGCGGGCGCCGCCCCGCAGCAGCCGCAGCTGCGCAAAGTCTGAGGAAACCGACATGGCAGCCGCCGTACAGAGTGCCCTCGTTTCGACCGATCCCGCTTTGCTGAAAGCGGAATCGATCGCCGCCCCGTTCATTACGGGCATCGCGATCATCGCGCTATTTTTCGGCGGCCTCGGCGGCTGGGCCTATGTGGCCCCGCTCAACGGCGCCGTTCTCGCCCCGGCCGTTGTGCGCGTGGAGGGCAACCGCAAATCCGTCCAGCATCTCGACGGCGGCATCGTGGCCGAGATCCGGATTGCCGAAGGCGACCGTGTGGAACGCGACCAGGTGCTGATCGTGCTCGACACGACCCAGGCCCAAGCCGTCGTCACGCTGATGACCAAGCAGTTCGATGCACTCCAGGCCCAGGAAGCGCGCCTCGTCGCCGAGCAGAACGATCTTGAACGCATCACCTTCCCGCGCACGCTCCTTGATCGGCGCGACGATCCAGCCATCCGCACTCTGCTCGCGTCCGAAGAGCTGCAGTTTTCGACCCGCCTCACCGCCTTGCGCGGCCAGGTTTCGCTGCTGCGCCAAAAATCCACGCAGCTCCAGCAGCAGATTCGCGGCTCGGAAGCCCAGCTGCGCTCGCAGGTGGAGCAGCTGCGCTTGATCCGCGAAGAACTCGTCGCGGCCAAGGAACTGTTCGAAAAGGGCCACGCGACCTTGGTGCGCGTGCGCCAGCTCGAGCGCAACGCCTCCGCCCTCGAAGGCCAGGCCGGCGACATCGACGCCACGATCGCGCGCCTGCGCCAGCAGATCGCCGAGTCCGAACTGCAGGCGATCCAGCTGCGCAACGAGCGCTTTTCGACGGTCGCGGCCGAACTTCGTGACACGCAAGGCAAACTCCTCGACATGGCGCCGCGCTTGAGCTCGGCCCTCGACAATCTGCAACGCGCCGAAATCCGGGCGCCTGAGTCCGGCTTCATCGTCGGCCTCACGGCCTTCACCGTCGGCGGCGTCATCGCGCGCGGCGAGCGCATCATGGACATCGTGCCCGACAAGGAACAGCTGGTGCTCGAAGCCGCGATCGGCGTCGACGACATCACCGAAGTGACGCCCGGCATGACGGTCGAGGTCAGCTTTGCGGCGCTGAAGCAGCGCACCGCCCCCATCATCTACGGCACGCTGACCCAGATTTCGGCCGACCGCATCAGCGATCCGCGCGGGGGCATGCCCTATTTTCGCGGCATCGTCACGATCCCGCCCGAGAACCTTGCCGAGGTCAAAGACGAGCTGCGGCTTGCCCCGGGCATGAACGCCAACGTGATGATCCCGACCACGGCGCGCACGGCGCTTTCGTATCTGATCCGCCCGTTCACGGCATCGTTCGAAAAAGCCTTCCGCGAAAAATAGACGAAGGCATTACGCCGGCGGGGCTTGCCCCATCTCGCGTGTTAGATCGGCATCCGTCCACGGATTGACGATCTTGTAGCGGTGGCCGTGCATCAGCACATAGAGATCCTGGAACGGCCCCTCGCCGAAAGCACGATAGCGCTTGGCATAGTCGGCGGGGGCGATGTCGGCCGGGATCTGGCACATCGCCTCGAAATCCTTACGAAAGCGCGTCGGCCCCGACCAGCTTTCGCCCGTCGGCGGCAGCTCCGTATCCTGCGCCGCCAGATGCGGTGCAAGCGACGCAAAGATGCGCACAAGCGCCTGGAAGGCGAGCGTTGCCACATGCATGCGGCCCCAACCCGGCTGCACGTCGAACCATTCGGTGCGCACGATGGGGCCCGCATCGACTTGGCGCACCATCGCATGCGCGGTCGCACCGAAGTGCGTCGCCCCCTCCCACACCGCAAAGCTTTCGGGATAGACGCCCGGATAGGTTGGCGGGCCGGGATGGAAATTGTAAGCACCCAGATCGCACGCGGCGATGTAGCGGCCGGGTACCACGATATTCGTCGTGAATGCAATCAGACGGCGGCGCCGACGCGGGACGGCAAAGGCCGCGTCGAGCGCTTCGCGCGTCGCGACATGGCGGATCGCGAGGGCCGGTGCCTGGACCTGCAAATGCTGGGTCAGATACGGCGCCTCGCGCTCGCCGGTCAGAAGGACGATTTCGTCCGGCATCGTTCCCCTTTCCGGCTTGATTTGCCCGCTTGATTTGCCCGCGTGCGCGGCGCACCCTTGCCATCATCCGATTCTGCCGGAGGAACTGCAAGTGTCTGCCGCCAGCGGCCCGCAATACCAAAGCGACGGCCTTGCCACCATGCACAATAGCGGGTTCCTGCGCGACCCGCGGTTCCTTGCCGCTTACGATTTCGGCATGATGGTGGGCACGGCCGCGCGCCTCAATCTGCATATCGAATGGCGCGCCTGGATCGCGATCTGGGCGGCCGAACAAGCGCTGCGCGTGGCGGGCGATTTCGTCGAATGCGGCGTCAATACCGGCATTCTCTCGGGCACGGTCGCGCGCTGGACGGGCTTCGAAGCCCGGCCCGAACGCACGATGTGGCTGCTCGACACGTTCGACGGCATGCCCGAAGACCAGCTCAGCGACAGCGAAAAGACCATCGGTCTTGCGCAGTACAACAGCGGCTATCGCGGCAAAGACACGCTCACGGGCGTGCGCGCCAAATTCGCCGGCTATCCCAATGTGCGCATCGTGCCTGGCCGCATTCCGGACACGCTCGCCGAGGTGCAGACCGCGCGCGTGGCGTATCTGTCGATCGACATGAACATGACCCTGCCCGAGATTGCGGCCGCCACGCATTTCTGGCCACTGCTCGCACCCGGCGGCGTGATCCTGCTCGACGACTACAATTGGATGCATCACGTCAACCAGAAGCAGGCGTTCGACGCGTTCGCGGCCGAGCGCAACGTGCCGATCCTCGGCCTGCCGACGGGGCAAGGGATCATCGTCAAGCCGCCATGAATATCCGCCCGCTGAAACTGTCGGGCTGTTTCGAGATCGAGCTCACGCAGCGCCGCGACGAGCGCGGCTATTTCGGGCGCACGTTCGACGCCGAGATCTTCGCGGCGCACGGCCTGCCCGCGTCCTTCGCGCAGGAAAACGAATCCTTCACGCACGCCAAGGGTACCTTGCGCGGCCTACATTTCCAGAAGCCGCCTTTCGCCGAAACCAAACTTGTGCGCTGCCTTGCGGGCAGCGTCTACGACGCCTTCGTCGACCTGCGCGAAGGCTCGCCCACCTACGGAAAATGGGACGCGCATGTGCTGACGGCGACACAGCCGCGCTGGCTCGCGATCCCGAAGGGCTTTGCGCACGGTTTCTGCACGCTCGAGCCCGACACGCTGTTCGCCTACAAGGTCGACGCGCGCTACGCGCCCGAAGCCGAGACGGGCCTGCCGTGGAACGATCCGGCCTTCGGCATTCCATGGCCCACGCCCGCCCCGCTCACGAGTGCGCGCGACCAAAGCCACGCACCCTTCGCGCAGTTCCAAACGCCGTTCGTGGCAGGCATTGCATGGTAGCGATCGCCCTCATCGGTGCGGGCGGCGTGATCGGACGGGCCATTCGGGCACGCCTCGAAAGCGAGGGCCATCGCGTGCGGGCACTCGGCCGCGACATTTGCGACCTCACGGACCCCGCAAAATGCGCCGCCCTCAATCTCGGCGGGGCGCAAGCGCTCGTGCATGCGGGGGGCATTACGGAAGAAAGCGCGCGCACCGACAAAGCCTGGGCGCATGCTGCGACCGGCTGGCACAAAGTGCTCGAGCGCGCAGCGGCTGCCGGCATCGGGCGCGTGGTCTATGTGTCCAGTGCCCATGTCTACGGCACGATGGAAGGCACCATCGACGAGGCCACCCCGCCCGATCCGCGCAGCGACTATGCGCTGCTGCACTATGCAAGCGAGCAGATCCTGCGCCGCTCCGGCATTCCGGGCAGCGTCTTGCGCCCCAGCAACGTCTACGGCATGCCGGGCGATCTTGCGCATTTTGCGCGCTGGGCGCTGACACCCTACGGCTTCCCGCAGGAAGCCGTGCGCGACGGGCGCATCGTGCTCAAATCCTCCGGCCTGCAGATGCGCAATTTTGTGCCAGCCGCAGGCGTGGCCGATGCCGCGTCGCAGGCGGTCGCATGGCCGCATCGCACGCTTGACGTCGCCAATGTGGCGGGAAACGATACGCTCAGCATGCGCGACTTCGCTGCCCGTGTGGCGGAAGCGGCCAAGCGCACGCTGAGGGCCGATGTCGGCCTCGACATTCCGGCGCCCACGCCGGGCGCCGCCCTGCCCTTGCCGCTTCGCTTCGTGGCGCGCGACGGCGCGAAAGCGGGCGATCTCGACGCGTTTTTGTGCGACATGCTGCGTGCTCTTGCGGCGTCAAAGGAGTCCTGAAGACATGAAGTTCGATCCATCCGCCGCGACCGACACCGCGATCGCCAAGGCCTATATCGCCTTCCTCGCGAAAGACCAGCGCCACGACGACCACGCCGCGCGCGCGGAATTCTGCGCCAAGGAAAACGTGGCGCCGAAGCTGCTCTACGCCAATCCGCACATCAAGGCGATCGCAGCACTCTATGCGTCGCACACCAACATCGAGCGCACGGCCGACATGACCTTGCGCGAATATCTGCGCTACCACTACTACTACATCCACCAGGCCTACAAATACGGCCTGCCCGAGATGCAGCAGACCTGGCTCGGCCACCACATCATCAAATCGCCGTCCGATTGCTGGGCCTACCAGGAGCTGATCTGGCGCACCAAGCCCGACATCGTGCTCGAACTCGGCATCATGTTCGGCGGTGCGTCGGTGTTCTTCGCGCATGTGCTCGAGCTCATCGGCCACGGCGAGGTGCTCGGCATCGACATCTCGCTCAAGAACCTGAAGCACCAGCCCAAAGAAGGCGGGCGCATCACCTATCTCGAAGGCGACAGCGGCAGTACTGCGATCCTCGACGAGGTCGCGCGGCGCGTGGCCGGCAAGAACGTACTCGTAATCGCCGACAGCGACCACGAGAAGGAGCACGTGCTGAAGGAGCTGCGCCTCTATTCGCGCTTCGTGCGCAAGGGCGGCTACTACGTCGTCGAAGACACGCTCAACGATCTGATGGGCTTCCATCCGGTGCCCAACGAAGGCCCCTTGGCCGCCATGCGCCAATTCATGGCGGAGACCGACGAATTCGAAATCGACCGCCGTTTGCCGGAGAAATATCTGATGTCGCTGTCCCCCGACGGATTCCTGCGTCGCGTGAAAGGAGGCCCGGCATGATCCGCGCAATCTCCGCCTCGCCCCTGATCGACCGTGCCGCGTTCGCCGCCGCGAATGCCAAAGGTGCGCGCATCGTCGCCGACCCGGCGCGCGGCCTCGTGCAGGCGCGTGGCTTCCAAACGCTCTACGAAGTGCCGCGCGATCTGCAGACCGCCTTGCGCCTCGATCTGCTCGACCTGCACAAGGCAGAGCTCGACAAAGGCGGGCCTGTGCTGTTCGACCATAGCGCGGTCGAATGGATGGCCGACTGGATGCGCTGGCATTGGGCGGCGGTTTCCACGCGCGCATGGGACGCGGCACTTGCCAAGGCCGAAGCGCTCGTCAAACGCTACGACGCGTCGCTGCATCTCGAGAGCGGACCCAAGCGCGGCTACGACGGCTACAACTGGCTCGACGTTCCCAACGCGCAGCAGACCGAAGAGCTGATGCGCTTCCTCTACGGGCGCTTCGGCGTGACGCCGACGATCGCGAAAGGATGATCGAGATCGATCCGAGTGCGGTCGTCTCACCCGACGCGCGCATCTACGGCTCGACGCGGGGTACCCGCATCAAGATCGGTGCGGGCACCTACATCTACGATTTCGTCGTGATCCGTGCTGTCGGCGGCAATGGCGACGTCGAAATCGGGCCGGGCTGCCACATCAACCCGCACTGCACGCTCTATTCGGGCAACGGCATCAAGATGGGCGCTTACGTGCTGCTGGCACCGGGCGTATCGGTCGTGCCGACCAACCATGCGACGGCGCGGCGCGACATCGAAATCCGCCACCAGGGTTTCGCCCCTTCCAAAGGCGGCGTCACGATCGAGGACGATGTGTGGATCGGCTCCAACGCCGTGATCCTCGACGGGACGCATATTGGACGCGGGGCCGTGATCGCGGCAGGTGCCGTGGTCGCGGGCGAGATCCCGCCCTACGAAGTCTGGGGCGGCACGCCTGCCCGCTTCATCAAAGCGCGGCCCTAGCGCACCAACGCCGCCACATCGCGCGGTAGAGCCGCTCGTAGCCACGCGCTTGGCCCGCAAGATTGCACAAGGCGGATTTGGCGACGGCCGCGCGCACAGCCGCACGATCCTGCGAGGGCGCCGCCGCCGCAAGATCGCGCGCCAGCGTGCCGAACGCCGCATCGTTGGAAGTGCACCATTGCGGAAAGCCTGTGCGCGCGAGCATCGCACTCGTCCATCGCTGCAGCACGGTGCTGCCCGTGCGCGTGAGCACGGGCACGCCCATCCACAGAGCCTCGAACGTCGTCGTCGAGCCCGTGAAGGGGAACGTATCCAAGGCGATGTCGATATCGGCGTAGAAGGCGAGATGCGCGTTGCGGTCAAGCGCATCGACCACAAAGCCGATGCGATCGGCATCGATGCCGCGTGCGGCAAAGCGCGACGCGAACAGATCGCGCATCGCAGGCTCGCCGAAGGCGCGCATGAATTTGAGCACGAGGCGCGAATTCGGCACGGCATGCAAGGCCGCCGCCCACAGATCGAACGTGCGGCCGGACATTTTGGCCGGGTTGTTGGCCGAGCCGAACGTGACATAGCCGTTGCGCGAGCTCGGCGGTGCAGCCACCGGCGGAGCGTCGGTGATCGGCGGATGCACATAGTCGAAACGCAGGCGCAAGGGCCGCTCGTCGAACAGATCGCCCCTGCCCGCCAGCATCGTCGGATCGAAGATCGCGGCGTCGATGGCCGTCGTCCCGTGCGTAGCGACGTCGCCGATCGAGATCTGCAGGGGGGCAGCCCGCTGCAGCAGCACGCCGATGCGGTTCTTGTCGAAATGGCCTGCGATCAACGCCAGAATGTCGATGCCGTCGGCGCGGATGCGTGCGGCGACTTCGGCGTCGCTTGCCCCCCGCGTCGAAATCCAATGGTCCGAGGCCGCTTGGAAGCGCTGCGTGACCGCGTCGGGCCGGTCGATCTCGGCATAGACAAAGATTTCGAAATCCGCAGCGTTGCGATGCGCGAACAAGCCCAGCATGCTGCGCGCAACCGAGTGCGAATAGAGATCGGACGTGACATAGCCGATGCGCAGGCGCCGCGCAGGATCGCGCGCGTTGGCGAAGGGCTGCGGCTTTTCGAGCGGCGTATAGGCAGCGGCAAAGCGCCGGTTCTCGTCGCGCACGCGCGTCGGCGAGATCGTGTCGAAATAATTGAGCGTGTTGAGGTAGCCGCGCCAGCATTGCATGCGCAACGGCCCCTCGGCCAACGCAAGGGCGGCCTCGAAGCCCGCGAGCGCTTCGTCGTGGCGCGCCTGCACAAGCAGAGTCTTGGCAAGTTCGTACTGCGCGTTGAAGTCGCGAGGCGCGCGCGCCAGCAAGCTGCGCCACACGCCTTCGGCCGCAACGTTGCGCCCCGCCGCCATCAACGCACGCGCGAGGTTGGTGACGACGGCGAGATTATCGGGGATCTGGCGCAAGGCGGCTTCGAACATCGCGACCGCCCGCTCGGGCTTGCCGAGCACGAAGCTTGCAACCCCGCCATCGACGAGGCTCGGCAGATGCATCGGATCGGCGGCGAGCTGGGCTGCGAACAGGGCTTCGGCCATTTCAAGATTGCCGGCCGCCATTGCTTTAGCGGCTTGGTCGTAATGCGCCGTGCTCATGGCGCACCTTCGCGCGCAAGAAAGTCGCCGAGGGAAGCAGTCGTGCGCGCATCGCGCCACAGCAAATGCTGTCGCTCGACCGTGCGCGCTTTATATGCCGCAAGGGCCGCACGGTCGGCTGCGAACGCAACCGCCTTGGCGACATAATCGTCGGGGTTTGCGGCAATGCCTTCGTCCAAGCCCGCCATTGTCAGGATCGCGGCACTGTGCCGGCCGCGCATCAAATCGCCGGGCCAGGTCAGCACCGGCAGACCTTGTGCGATCGCCTCAAGTGCGGTGTTGCCGCCCGACCAACGCAGCGAATCCAAAAACAGATCGCAGACGCGATTGAGGCCCGCATAATGCGCAAGATCGAGCGGCGGCAACATCGCGATCTGGCAATCGGCCGATGCCCCGCGCGCAGAAAATGCTTTGGCGAGCCTTGCTTGGAAACGCTGCGTGAGTTGCGGGGCCGTCGGGTGACCCAGAAACACGAACTGGCTGTCGGGCACTGAAGCCGCGATGCGCGCCAGCACATCATCGTCCTGTGGCAGATATTTGAAGATCGACTGGCAGCACAGGAAACGCATGGCCCCCGCACGCAGCCCGTATTTCGCGGCATCGACGTGTGCAGGCTCGACGGCGGGCGGCGCATAGTCGATCGACAGGCCCGGCAGGCGCAGCACGCGCTCGGTATAGCGCGCAGCTTCGACGGGCGGCTCCATAAGATCGCTCGTCAAGAACCAATCGATCGTCGGCAAGCCCGAAGTCTCCGGATGGCCCCAGCTTGTGCATTGCACGGGGGCAAGCCGCAGTGTGGCGAGCTTGTGCGAGATCGGATCCATGCCGATCTCGGGGTAGATCAACGCATGCGGCCGGTCGGCGAAGATACGCGCGGCAAGTGCTTCGAAGCCCGGCAGGCCTTCGACGAAAACGTCGCACGCCGCACGCGCTTGGCGCGTCTGCGCATCGTCGGCCATTGCCGTCATGTAGCCGGTCACGACAAATCGCGTGCGGTCGAGAGTTTCGATCCAGCCGCGAAACAATTTCCAGATCGAATGCTGGCGGAAATAGCCGGTGACGAACCCGATGCGCAAACGCCCGTCCGGTTCGCGCGGCGGATTGCCGAGTTTCTGTGACCATTGGGGATAGGTGCGCGCCATCGCGGCGGCAACGAAGGCGCCGTAGCGACGCTGCAGATCGGCATCGTTGCGCGCCTGGTAGGGCAGAAAGAACGGCTGCTGCAGGCCGACGGCCGCCGCCACGTCGGCGGCGATGCCGGGGGCGTCGAGATCGAGTGCGGCAACCGTCTCGTCGAGGGCCCGCGCATAGGCGGATCGTGCTGCATCGATTTCGGCCGCCGTTTCGTAGAGGATCGGCAGTTCGGCAAAACAGACGCCAAGGCGCGCGCCGACATTGCCGGGGGCGAGCGCAAGCGCGGTCGCGTAGGCGGCTTTGGCTTGCCCGCGTGCGTCGCGGTCGAGCAGCAAGGCGCCGAGATTGGCGTGCGCAAGGGCAAGCTGCGGATCGAGTGCGATGGCCCGGCCAAACGCCGCTTCAGCCGCGTCGAGATCCGCCTTTTCGTGCAAGGCGGCACCCAGATTGTTCCAGAGGTCGGCCGCACCCGGCGATGCGGCAAGGGCGGCCCGGTAGCTTTCGATCGCCGGGTCGAGGGCGCGGCGGCGATGGCGCGCACGCGCCAGCAGCGCGTGCGCGCGCGCCGAATTCGGCATGGCCGTGCAGGCACGCACAAAACAAGCTTCAGCTGCAGCGTAATCCTGCAAGGCTTCGAAGCAGACGCCCTGCTCGACCAGCGCGTCGCCGAAATTCGGCGCAAGCCGTGCGGCTTGGCCGTAGGCGTCGGCAGCAACGCGCCAATCGGCGAGCTTGGCGAGCGCGTGGCCAAGATTTGCATACGCTTCGGCATTGGCCGGATCGAGGCGCACGGCTTTGCGCAGATTGGCGGCGGCCGCTTCATAGCGCTCGAGCGCAAGCTCGACAGCACCGAGCGACATATAGACGAGAGGTACTTCAATACCTCCTGCAATTAATTCGCCATAGGCTTGTGCAGCCGGCACCCATTCACCCGCTTGGTGATGGGCCATCGCGCGCCGAAAGATCGCTGTAAGATCGCTCATTTGCGGCTTGTTTCTCGAATCGTCGGCCTTGCCGTCGCTGGGCAAAGCTAGCGTGTTTCGGTCTTTGGCGGCGTAGAATCAAAGATTACACTCTCTTATATATGAGATTCGTCATTCGAAGGATCACTGCAAACGTAAACGTCTGTTTACCCTGATAAATTAAGAGCTTAGCATTCCCATTTGCGTTTACCAACTAAGTCCGTAAATTTTTATGCGCTTTTTTGCGAAATGCATTCATTTTTTTCTTGTCATTTTACCGACAAGGCATCATATTATTAATGCGGGCGCGGATATTGCCCTGACGAATAGTACGACGGACAGTTTGCAACCTTGGCAGAATGCTAAGTTTGGCCCTAGAAAGGAAGGGGTTAGGCTATGTCTAATTCGATTAATACAAATGTCGGCGCGATGGTGGCTTTGGCCTCGCTGCGTACGACACAAGCGAATTTGAACGTGGCCTCTAAGCAGGTACAGACTGGCTATCGCGTCGCCGATGCGGCCGACGATGCCTCGACTTTCTCGGTGGCGCAAGGCATTCGCGGCAACCTGCAGGCCTACCAGGCCGTGCAAGCTTCGCTCGCCAACGGTGTGGGCCTCGGCTCGGTCACGCAGGCGGCCCTCACAAACATCTCGAACCTGATCGGCAACCTGCAGGCCAAGATCACGCAGCTCGCCGACGGGTCGATCAGCGCGAACCAGCGCGCCATCTACACGGCCGATTTCAACGCGATGACCTCTCAGGTCGCCAACTTCATCAGTCAGGCCAACTACAACGGCTCCAACCTGCTGTCGGCAGCCTCGACGGCCAAGACGTTCCTGGCGGACACGAACGGCACGTCGCTGACCATGACCTCGCAGTCGTCGGTCGACGCGGCCTTCAACACCTTCGCCACGACCGCCAACATCGTCGCCTCGGCGTCGGATGCGGCCGCCGGTCTCAACAACCTCTCGACCTTCCAACAGGCGGTTGCCACCTCGCTCGGCGCCAACGCGGCCGAAACCCGGACCTTGCAGCTGCAATCGAGTTTTGTGAACTCGATCGTGGACGCAACGACGACCGGTCTCGGCGCCATCGTCGACGCCGACATCGGCAAGGCTTCGGCTTCGGTGCAGGCACTGCAGGTTCGCCAGCAGCTCGGCATCCAGTCGCTGTCGATCGCCAACCAGCAGCCTTCGGTTCTTCTCGGCCTGTTCCGCTAAGGCAGCAGCCATACGGCTGCTTTTGCCTAAACAGGCCCACCTACCCCATACTAAGCGGGTTAGGCACTATCGGTTCGAGTCGCAGTCAAGGCGGTTCGGCCGTTTCGCAAAGCAAGTCACGACGACGCGTACTTCTCTCAACCTACGAAGCCTAGCAGAACGTTAGGATTGCCCCTCCAAAAACCGAGGATATGAATATGTCGAATTCAATCAATACAAATGTCGGCGCGATGGTGGCTTTGGCCTCGCTGCGTACGACGCAAGCAAATTTGAACGTCGCCTCCAAGCAGGTGCAGACTGGGTATCGCGTCGCCGATGCGGCCGACGATGCCTCGACCTTTTCGGTGGCCCAAGGCATTCGCGGCAACCTGCAGGCCTACCAGGCCGTGCAAGCTTCGCTCGCCAACGGTGTGGGCCTCGGCTCGGTCACGCAGGCGGCCCTCACAAACATCTCGAACCTGATCGGTAACCTGCAGGCCAAAATCACGCAGCTCGCCGACGGGTCGATCAGCGCGAACCAGCGCGCCATCTACACGGCCGACTTCAACGCGATGACCTCGCAGGTCGCCAACTTCATCAGCCAGGCCAACTACAACGGCTCGAACCTGCTGTCGGGAGCTTCGACGGACAAGACGTTCCTTGCCGACACCAACGGCACGTCGTTGACCATGACGTCGCAGTCGTCGGTCGATTTGGCCTTCAACACCTTCGCCACGACCGCCAACATCGTCGCCTCGGCGTCGGATGCGGCTGCCGGCCTCAACAACCTCTCGACCTTCCAGCAGGCGGTTGCCACCTCGCTCGGCGCCAACGCGGCCGAAACCCGGACCTTGCAGCTGCAGTCGAGTTTCGTGAACTCGATCGTGGACGCAACGACGACCGGTCTCGGCGCCATCGTCGACGCGGACATCGGCAAGGCTTCGGCTTCGGTGCAGGCGCTGCAGGTTCGCCAGCAGCTCGGCATCCAGTCGCTGTCGATCGCCAACCAGCAGCCCTCGGTTCT
>JAPZUA010000009.1 GCA_027532905.1 Magnetospirillum sp. | reverse complement strand
ACGCACCGGCAGATCCCGCCCGATCTGCGCGACGAAATCGAAGTCGTGTTCCTCGAAGGCTGCAGCTTGGCCGGCCTCGCGGGCCGCATCTATTTCCAGGCCGGCGAACGCTTCCCGGTCAATCCGATCGAGGAGATCGCGCACCAGACGCAAGGGGTTGTTGCGTAGTTCCCCAGCATACAAACGAGATTGCCAATGTATGAAAATCTGGTTTTTAAGACAGCTTTTTAATCAGCAATTAAGCATTTGAAGGCAAAACTCCGCAAATCCCGTTTCGGAGGTGCCCCCCCATGTCCGCAACTATATCCCTCAATCCCTTTGGCCGCTTTTCGCTGGTCGGCCAGGTCTATGCCGCTTTCGGCTTGCTCGGCCTGCTGCTGGCAGCGGCCGCCGCCTACGGCGTTCTCGGCTTCACCCAGACGGCGCGGGACACAAGGCAGGTCGCCGAACTCGCGCATCAGGCCAATACCGCCCAACTCGTCGATCTTCGCCTGACGCAAACGCGCAATATCATAAACATCTGGCTGCAGGCGCCCAACGCGCAGCAAGCCGACGCGTCGAACGCGAGCTTTCGCCGCCTCGAAGCCGCCGTGAAGGATCTCGAAGGCACTCGCCTTACGGAGTCCGAGCGCGCATTCGTCGCCGACTATGCTGCGACGCTCGCAAAGTACCGCGACGAAAGCTGGACGACGATCCAGCGCCATTTCGCGACGCGGGCAGCCCTCTTGGCCGAACTCGACCGCGTCGGCCCGCCCAACCGCACGGTATTGCAGCGTCTGCGCGACGAAGTGATCGCGGCCGGCCATATGTCGGCCGGGACAGCACTCAATCTGTCTGCCGAACACTACATGCTCGGTCGCGTGCGCGCGATGCGCTACCGCACCAGCCTCGCCGACAGCGACATGGTAAACGGCGCGCGCGCGCTCAACGACGCGATCGCCGCCGCAGAAGAGGCCAAGCGCACAGCGCCCTCCACCTTCGCCCCGCGCATCGACGCATCGATCGCAGCCATCGTTGCCTATCGCGACGAGTACGCAAAAGTGCACCAGACATCCAAAGACATCGAGGCCGTGCGCGCAGTCTTCCGTGCGCAAGGGAATTCGCTTTCCGGCGCTACCGACAACATCCGCAAGTCGCTCGAAACACGCGCCGACGAAGCGAGTGCTGCGGCGAATGCAGCCGTCCTGCAGCGCGAATGGCTCATGTCGATCGGCGGCGCTTTGGCGCTCGCACTCGCACTCCTGATCGCCGTCGCGTTCGTGGCCAGCCTCAAGCGCCCGCTTGCGATCTTGGTCGATGTCGCGAGCAAGCTCGCCAACGGCCGCGACGACGTCGCTGTCGCTGTCAGCACGCGCAAGGACGAACTCGGCGCGCTCCTCAACGCCATGCGCGCCCTGTGCGAGACCGTCGGCCAGTCCTTCCGCCTGCGCCAGATGGTCGAGGAAATGCCCACGCCGGTGATGACTGCCGATCCGAAAAACGCCTTCCGCATCGGATACGCGAACCGGGCCGCTGTCGAGACCCTGCGCAGCGTCGCCGAGCATCTGCCCTGCGCACCCGAAGCGCTGGTCGGCACCGAGATCCGCACGCTGCACCGCGACAGCTTGCTGCAGCCCGCCGCACTCGCCGACGCCGACGCCCTGCCGCGCCGCACCACGCTGCATATCGGCAAGGAGATCTTCGACGTGCGCGCCTCGGCGATCCGCGACAAGGCTGGTGCCTATGTCGGGCCGATGCTCGTGTGGAACGTCGTCACGCGCCAGACGATGCTCGCCGACGATTTCGAGAAGAACGTCAAGAGTGTCGTCGATCAGGTCGCAAGTTCGGCCGTTCAGATGACGAAAAGTTCGGCCGCCATGGGCGTGTCGGCCGACGATACGATGCGCCAATCCACCATCGTTGCGTCGGCATCGGAGCAGGCATCG
>JAPZUA010000008.1 GCA_027532905.1 Magnetospirillum sp. | reverse complement strand
TGCAACCGGCCGCCCCTGGGCCATAAGCACATCGACCTGCCTTAGCTTCGCGACGATCTCTTCTGGCGTATGTCTTTTCCTTGCCATTGCCTGTTCCTCCTTCTCCAAAACCATACCTCAGGGAGGACCACTTCAATGGGGACAGGTCAAATTTCATATGATAGAAGAATGTATCATTATTGCTACTTTCGAGGAATTTAGAATATGCCTAACGCCAAAGCCCGCCGCACGACCCCGGTAGATCATCACGTCGGAGCCCGCGCCCGCGAAGCGCGTCTCGAGCACGATATGTCGCAAACCGATCTCGCGCACGCCTGCGGGATCACATTCCAGCAGATTCAGAAATACGAGAGCGGTGCCAACCGCGTTTCGGCATCGAGGCTGTGGCAGTTCGCCGCCGTCCTTGGTAAGCCGCTCAGCTGGTTCTTCGAAGGTCTGGCTGCGCACAAGCTGTCGGCCGCTGCCGTAAAGGCGATCGAGGCAGATCGCAAAGGTGCGATTTCGCGTGACGAGGGCGGCAAGATCGATCCCGAGACGATGAAGTTGGCCCGCTCGATCGCGGGGATCAAGGATGAGAAGCTTAAGAAGCGTCTGAAGACGATGCTAACAACTTTGTCGGCTGGGTAAGGGGAGCTTTCGACGCAGCGAGTTTGCTATTCCGCTATCAGATCCCGAATTATTCAAGTTTTTCTGTTAAAACGCGGGAGTACTTTTCTGGCAGCACAAAAACGCATGTAAGTGAACTGTGTTCCCGCAGAATGTGGACTCTCTAATATCATCCTGAGGGTCATCTCCATCTTTATTCCCTATTTGAAAGACTCTTGAGACCTGAGCTAGGGGGTGGCAGCCACTTGGGTAGCTTTCTTTCAAGTGGAGTATTCAGTTACTCAAATACACCTCCTTTTCTAAAGGCCTCCGTTACATCAATATCTTTGGTCACGGCATCGACGAAGCTCGCGCGCGTGATGTCAGCCCCTCGCAACAACGCGCCGGTCAGATTAGCCTTGTTGAAGTTCGCATGTGCTAGATTGGCATTGCTGAGATTGGCTGGAAATTTGCGACCATTGAGTTCGACTGGTACGAGTCGAGCCTGAGTAAGGTCGGCGCGGCGCAAATTAGCGCCAATAAGCATGGCACCGGCCATGTTGGCCATTGTGAGATCTGCGTCGGCAAGGTTGGCCTGCATGAGACTGGTGAGCCGTAGTAAACTGTTCGATAGGTTCGCGCGGGCGAGGTTAGCGCGGTTAAGAGATGCAGCACTAAAATCGAGGCCACGTAGATCCATGCCGCTCAGATCGCTATCGTCAAGAATGGCGCGCATGCCATTGACGCCGCCCGACTCGGTCCACAATTTATGCGCTTCGAGCACCTTGCGCACGGCAACCCGCGGAGCTGGCGGCGCCTCGGGCGGCGCGAAATTGGCACCCGTTAGGTTGACGCCGCTGAGATCGAGGCCGTCGAGCTTGACGCCCCGCAGGCTCGCGCCCCGCAGGTCGCATCCGTGGAGCACCGCCCCCTCGAGATTGACGCCGTCGAGAATCGCGTCCTTGAGCTTCGCCCCTTCGAGATTGGCGCCGCGCAGATCGGCGTTCGTGAACACGGTCGCTCCGCTTGCCGCCTCGGGAAGACCCGCGGGCGCACTCTCGCCCGCCGTCTTCTCGGCCTGCTGATCGCCGCTTTTGCCCGCATTGCCGCTCCATTGCACGTTCTGGCCCGGCCGGAAATCGGCATCGCGCAGATCGGCATCGCGCAGCACTGCACTGTCGAAGCGCGCACCGCACGCTATTGCGCGCCGCATCTTGCAGCCGCTCATGTCTGCAAAGCTGAAAACTGCACCGAACAGATCGGCCATCGACAAATCGCAATCCTGCATCTGTGCGCCGGCGAAATTGGCGCCCGAGAATACAGACGTCGCAAGATTGCGGCCGTGCGCCGTAATCATGCCGAATTCTTTGCCACGCGCGTCCATGCGCTTACCTCCGGGTTTGGTCATCAGATAGGCGCGGTGCGCCGAACATGCGGTATCGAACTGCTGCTGCAGTGGAGAAGTTTCTGCGCTGCTAGGCATCGGCGTATTGCTCGTCTTTGCTGGAGGCGGTGCTGGATTGGGTCGGCTCGGAATGCGGCGTGCGACTGGGCTTTCGCGGATAAGAGTTGCGGAATCAGTAGATGAGGTCGTTTTCGTCGCCGGTCTTGTTGGAAAGGACGATCTCGTTGCGCGCGGCGAGATCCTTGGCCGTGGCAATGATCAGGTTCTGGGCTTCGTACACGTCCTTGCTGCGCAACGGCCCCAGCGCCTCCATTTCCTCGCGCAGCATTTTTCCGGCGCGCTCGGACATGTTCGAGAACACAAGGTCGCGAAGGTTTTCCGGCGCGCCCTTGAGGGCCGGGGCGAGCTTGTTCTTGTCGACCGCGCGCAGCAGCGTCTGCATGCCGGCCGGATCGAGTTTGGCGAGATCCTCGAACTTGAACATCAGCGACTTGATGCGCTCGGAGGAGTCGCGGTTGCGTTCCTCGAGGGCGTTCATGAAGCGCGCTTCGGTCTCGCGCGACAGGCCGTTGAAAATCTCGGCCATCAGTTCGTGCGTGTCGCGGCGCGAGGTTTTGGCCAAGTTCGACATGAACTCGTTGCGCAGCACGCGCTCGACGTCGTCGAGCACTTCTTTGGGCACGCTTTCCATGCGCAGCATGCGCATGATGACTTCCATCGCGAACGCTTCGGGCAAGGTGCCAAGCACGCGCGCGGCGTGGTCCGAGCGGATCTTGGCCAGCACCACGGCCACGGTCTGCGGATATTCGTTCTTGAGGAAGTTCGCGAGCAGCACTTCGTTGACGTTGCCGAGCTTGTCCCATATCGTACGTCCGGCGGGCCCGCGCACCTCGTCGAGGATTTCAGCAGCACGGTTCTTGTCGAGCACCTTGGACAGGAGCCGCTCGGTCGCGTCGAAACTGCCTAGAATCGAACCGCTCGCCGACATCTGGTCGGCGAATTCGACGATCAGCCGCTCGATGATCGCCGAGTTGACTCTGCCGAGCGTCGTCATGGTCTGCGAGATCTCCTTGATCTCGTCGTCGCTCATCAGCGCGAACAGCTTCCCCGCGGACTCCTCGCCCAGCGTCAAGAGGATGATCGCGGCCTTTTCCTGCCCCGTCAGCGTGCGATAGTCGGTTTTGCTGTCCATCTATCGCGCGGCTTACGCGGTCGCCGACGTGCCGAGCCACTCTGCCCAGACTTCGCTGCCGTCGGCCGCAACGAAGAGCACGAGCATCATCGCAACGGTTGGAACGGTGTACGTTTCCGAAAACGGTACGGCCAGAAACCGAAAGCCCGCAATGCGACCGACCCGCGCGACCCAGCCCGCGTGCCCTGAAACGACCGTGAACTCGCCCGGAATCGGGCGCCGTTGGGCAATGCATAAATCCACGCCGGCCGCCAATGCACGCGCACCGTCTTCGCGCGGCAACGTGGCGAGATCGTAGCCCGTGATCTCCGAACCCATCGCCGCAACGACGCGTGTGCCCGCAAGTCGTACACGATGTCGGCTTTCGGATTCGTCGCCGACCACCGTCTTCTCGACGAGCAGAAGATTTGGCAGCAAATCCGGAACGGCAGTTGGGTCGAACTCGCGACGCGTCGGCAGGCGGCCTTTTGCGTCAGCCATCGCCTGCCATTGCGACTGAAACCGCTCTATCTTCGCGCAAACATCGGCATTCGCTTGGCATCGTCCTGACACGGGACGGAAACTGCGCGTGGGTTTCGAAATCTCGGAGCTCAACATTCGCTGCGGTCCGCGCTGTTTGTGAAAACAAAAACCGTGTTGCATTATTGCGGTGCATACGCGCAAACGACAGTATGTGTCTGGTCGTTTTTGGCTGTTTTCGTCGACTGTGTTGCAACTTCCCAAAAGGCATCGCTGTTCGCAATCGGGATTGCTAATAGTGGCTTTCTTCGATGCTTGATTTGAAAATAGACCATTCGCTGGGGGCAGCTAGTTTTGCTTCGCAGATTGCAAATTGCCACACCCGAACAGGCTATAGAGTGGCGGCAGCTGTTAAATTGTTTGATATGCGGAGATGCTGATTTACCAAATATGTATGGCTTCTCGGCCAAAACGAAAAGGGGTTCGGTGGCGTAGCTTCGGTTGGCCTTTAGCATTGGCCCTGACCGGCTATGCAATATCTCCTGCGATCGCTCAGACGCTGCCGCAAGGCGGCAGTGTGGTCGGCGGGTTGGGTACCATCACGCAGACCAACGCCAACCAGCTCACGATCAACCAGGCTTCGCAGAATCTGGCCATCGACTGGCAGAGCTTCTCCATCGGCGCCAACAATATCGTGCGCTTCGTGCAGCCGAGCACCAGTGCCGTTGCTCTCAACCGCGTGCTGAACGGCGATCCTTCGCAGATCTACGGCCAGATCCAGGCCAACGGCCAGGTCGTGATCATGAGCCCGAACGGCATCGTGTTCGGGCCCAACAGCCGCGTGGACGTCAACGCGCTCGTGGCGACGACGGCGAATATCAGCACGCTTGATTTCATGTCGGGCAAATTGCTGTTCGACCAGGCTTCGAGCGATGCCAATGCGCGCGTCGTCAACCAAGGCGTCATCTCGGTCGCACAAGGCGGCTTTGCCGTGCTGGCGGCGGCCAGCGTGTCGAACCAGGGCCAAATCATCGCCAATGGCGGCACGGTGGTGCTGGGCGGCACCAAGACGTTTGCGATCGATTTCCACGGCGACGGGCTTTTGAAGTTTGCCGCCACGGGCATCGTCGACCAGAAGCCTGCGGGCGCCGATGCGCTTGTCGAAAATTCCGGCAGCATCGAAGCCAATGGCGGCCGCGTGCTGCTGACAGCACGCGCGGCGCGCAGCGTGCTCGACAATGTGATCAACACCACGGGCATCGTCGTTGCGCGCACGGCCTCGCTCGTCAATGGCGAGATCGTCATCGATGGTGGCGACAGCGGCATCGTGTCGGTCAATGGCACGCTCGATGCCTCGGGTGCGAACGCCAGCGAGAGCGGCGGCACGGTCAAGGTGCTCGGCGAAAAAGTCGGCCTCTTCGAAAATGCGCGCATCGACGCCTCGGGCGCTGCAGGCGGCGGTACGGTGCTCGTCGGCGGCAACTATCAAGGCAAGGGCCCCGAGGCCAACGCGCAGTATCTCTACATGGATGCGCGCGCCGTCATCGATGCGTCGGCCACGGCCAATGGCGATGGCGGCCGCGTGATCCTGTGGTCGGATCTCTATACGAGTTTCCAAGGCACGATCGCGGCGCGCGGCGGTGCGGCCGGCGGCAATGGCGGGTTCGTCGAAACCTCGTCCAAGGACAATCTGCAAGTCCAGACCGGCCGCGTCGATGCGACGGCGCTCATCGGCCGCAGCGGAAAATGGCTGCTCGATCCCCGCAACGTGACGATCGGTACGACAACAACTGGCGGCACCTATGTGGCCGGCCCGCCCGACATTTTCACGCCGACTGCCAACGGCGCCACCATCAGTGTCGCGACCATCGTTGCGGCCCTCAATGCCGGCACGTCGGTCGAAATCACGACTGGCAGCACGGGCGGCCAGGTCGGCAATATCCTTGTCGACACTTTGATCGAGAAGACCGGTGGCGGTACTGCGACTTTGACGTTGAACGCGGCCGGAGGGATCGGCGTGAATTACGGGATTTCAAGCGTTTCGGGCGCTCTCAACGTCTCGCTACTGGCCGGAGGCTCGGTTGCGATTAGCGCGCCAATCAGCACAAACGGCGGCAATTTCACGTCGACGGGCGTCAATTTCTCGAACACGGCCGCCGGTACTGTTTCCACGGGCGGCGGCATGCTGACACTGACCCAGACGGGGACGCACAACATCTCGGGCAATTTGTCCACTGCGGGCGGCCAGCTCACGCTGCATGCCGACTTGGCGACGTTCGTTGGCGGCGGTACGACAATTTCGACGGGCGGCGGCAATCTCCAGATCTGGGCCAACGCGCCCGGCGGCATTGCCGAAAACGGGATCCAGACCGGCATGCTCAAAGGCTTTTGGCTTGCGTCGGGCGCGACGATCGATGCAGGAGCCAACAGCTACGTGTCGATTGTCGGTCGCGGCGGCTGGGACAACGCCAGCATCGGCGTGTATATCCAAGGCACGGTCCAGGCGACTGGTGCTACGCCCATAACTATCTCCGGCAAGGGCGGCACGGGCATTTACGACAGCAACCACGGCGTCGTCGTCGAAGGGACGATCACCGGCGGGAGCAGCTCGATCACGCTGAACGGGTTCGGCGGCACAGGCACGGTCGGAAACGCCCCGGGCGCCGACGCCAACCATGTCGGCGTTCTGATCGCGAGCGGTGCGACCATCTCAACGACAAGCGGCGACCTCAATATCTTCGGCACCGGCGGCTTGGGCAGCTACAGCGATTCGGTGCGTTTTGCGGGTACATCGACCATCAACGTGGGCGGCGCTCTCAACGTTACCGGCAACAATTCGCTGGGCACGGGCGCAAACATCGCCTACGTGATGGACGCGCTGACGCTCTATTCCGGCGTCGGCGGCACCTCGATCAATGCGGGCACGGGCTCTTTGCTTTTCCGGACGGCGGCGGCGACCACCGGCATCAATATCGGCGCCCCCAGTGGCAGCGGGCTCATTCTGACTTCCGCCAATCTGGCCACGATCAACAGCTACACCTTCGGCACGCTCGCATTCGGCGACAAGACCCATACCGGCGGCATCGTGGTCCCGGGCGCTTACGCCTACACGGCGCCGAGCAACGCGTCCCTGTCGATTGTCACCGGCGGCAGCATCGGAGTCGTCGGTTCGTTGACGACGAGCGGGAGCGGGGGCATCACGCTCGCCGCCGGCGGCACGATCACAATCTCAGCCGGCGGTTCCATGGCGACGACGGGGACCGGGAACATCGCGCTCGAGGGGGCAAACAACGTCTGGGTCGACGGTTCGATCTCAACGGGCGCCGGCGCCATCGCGATCTGGGGCAACGCGCCGGGCGGCAGTGACACGGCCGGCATTGCGGCAGGCACGGTATGGGGCGTGCAGATTAACGCGACTGCGTTGATCTCCTCCAGTGCGGGCGCCATCAGCATCGTGGGCAAAGGCGCGACCGACAGCGCCGGCCAGCACGGAATCGTGTTCTGGCAGGGCGGCACGGTCCAATCGGTTTCGGGCGCCATTTCGCTGGTCGGGCGCGGCGGCGACGGCACGGCGGGCGGAATGGGCATCGCAATGGTCGGTGGCTCGATCCAATCTGCGTCAGGTGTCGTTTCGTTGACGGGTTACGGTGCCATTGACGCAGACGGCATCCAAATTTCCAGAGACGCCGGCATTCATTCGGATTCCGGCACGTTGACTTTGACCGGGTTCGGAGCGGGCGCAAGCTACGGCTTTAGGGCGCAATTCGACGGGACTGCGCCCAACCCGATTTCCGAAATCGGCACCGCCGCCGGAACAGGCGACATCAACATCCTCGCCGACAGCATGTCGATGTCGGAGATGTCGCTGCTCGTCCAGAGCAACGGCGTTGTATCGCTCCGGCCCGTCACTTCGGGCACCACGATCGGCATCGGCGACATTGCGGGCACGCTGCAATTGCCCGGCTACATGGGTTTTGTCTATGCTGGTTTGCTCGTCGTCGGCGACAGCAATGCGGGTGCGATCACGATCGGTGCGAGCGGTTTCAGCAACTACAACGGCACGGATCTCTATTTGCGCGGCGCTTCGATCGCGCTCAATGGCAACGTCACGCTTCCGGGCGAGACGCTGACCCTCTACGCCAACACGGGCGGCGTCACCCAGGCGGTCGTCAGTAACATCTCGGCCGACAGTCTGGTGCTGCGCGGGGCGGGCGACTTTGCGATCAATCGCAACGGCATCGGCTACAACAACATCAAGAACGTCGCCGCTAACGTGAGTGCCGGATCCGGTTCGGGCGACATCATTCTCCGCACCGGCGAGCTCAGCGTCTCGATTTCCAACGCGATCACCGATGACCTCGGCACGGTCAACGGCATAACGACGACGGGCGGGCTTACCTGGGTCTCGCCCAACCGCCTCACGCAAACGGCGGCTGGGCTTCTTTCGGTGGCCGGCGACGTGAGTCTGATCGCGCAATACAGCACGCTCGACATGTCCGTGGCGACCAATTCGTTCGGCGGCCAGGTCGCCGCCACGAGTGGGGGCGGCGGCACGATCCTGCTGAAGGCCGAAAGCCTGGCGCTCGGCACCGTTACGTCGGCCAGCGACGTCATTCTGATCGCGACAAACGGCGGCATCACCCAAACCGGGCTTCTAACGGCGAGCGGCAATCTGAACGCGTCGGCGAATGGCGGCACGCTCGGGCTGTCGAGCTACCAGAATGTCGTTGTGGGCTCGGTGTCGCTCGCCACGTCGGGCGGTGCCAACAACCTCGCGTGGACACAATTCGGGCCGATGCTGGTCGGCAGCATCTCGTCGAGCGGCCAGCTCAATCTCAGCGTTACCAATGGCGGCATCAGCCAGTCCGGCACGATCGCCGCGGCGGGCGCGACGACCCTCTCGGTGGATACCGGCGATATCGCCCTCACGAATGCGGCCAACGCCTTTGTTGGTGCCATCGCTGCGACGAACACGGTCGGCGGCATATCGCTCGCCAATACGGGCAACACGCTGTTGGGCGACATCGTATCGAACGGCGTGTTGAACGTGTCGGTCACCGGCGGCACGCTCTCGCAGCTGAGCGGCAGCACGTTCTCCGCCACGGGCAACGCCACGATTGCGCTGGCAGGCGCCTATGCGCTGAGCTTAACGGAGTCCGGCAACAATATCGGTGGCAACCTCACGCTTTCGGGAAGTACCGGCACGCTCAACGGCATGATCGGCGGCACCGCGTCGGCGGCGACCGGCACGTTCGTCGTCAACGGCACGACGATCGGCATGGCACCGCCGCCGACGCCGACAAATTCGATCGCGCCCACGCCCGGTGCCGGCGTGGGCGGCACCACGGTTTCGAGCGCGCTCACCGACGCCGCGCCCATCTCACAGATCCAGGGCGCTGCAGCGCTTCCGCAGACGCCACCGCCAGGGGCCGCATCGGCCGTTGCCGATGCGGTTGCGCTGCTGACCGGCGGCCCGACCGGTCCTGCGGCTGCTGCCGGGCTGGGTACTGTTGTCGATGGCGGTGAGGGTGGGCCTGCCGCCTTACCGAGCGGCGTAGTGGTTACCGCATCGCCCCCGCCGCCTGCCCCAGCGGGTTCGGGTGCGCCGCCGCCGGCCGCCGCCGCCGGTCCGCTACCGCCCGCGATCGTCACGTCGAGCGGTCCCAATCCAGGTGCCGGCGGTCCACCGCTCGTCTCCACCACAGCTCCGCCGCCGCCGGTTTTGGCCGTCGGCAATGTCGGTGGGGCGTCTGCACCGGCGGTGAACGGCGGTGCCGTACCGCAGCCGAGCAGCACGCCAAGAACCGCCGTCTCGTCGCCGTTCCCGCCGCTTTAAGCAGAAATCATGCGCGGCTTGTGGCACTCGGCTTCGCGGCCGGGTACGAGTGCTTTGATCAGCGCAACAACTCGTCGTCGGCAGGCCTTATGGGCGTGCCGAATCGCGCCGCTTATGTCGCCGCAAAACACGCAATCGTGGGGTTGACGCGCGAGATGGCGATGGAGCTTGGGCCGTGCGGCATAAGAGTGAATGCGGTTGCGCCGGGTTCAGTTCGCACGCCACTCACGGAGCGCTACTTCTCCGATCCGGAACTCGTGCGCAAACTCAATGCGGCCCACCCGCTTGGTCGCGTCGCCGATCCGTCGGAGATCGCCTGCGCGATCCTCTTCCTCGCGTCCGACGAGGCGGGCTTCATTACCGGCGCCACGCTTCCGGCAGACGGCGGCTATACAGCTGGCAAAGGCTGGTAGTAACGGAACGCGCAATCCACGGCGCTTGGTGCCCGCGAGTTTTGCTGCGGTCAGCGACCTTCCCGAACTGCCGCACTCATGGAATCAAACTGTCGGGTTCGCAGGTCCGAAAACGTTGAAGCCCGCTAGGCCATTGATCTAGCGGGCTTCTTTAATGGTCGGAGCGACGGAATTCGAACCCACGCCCCCCAGTCCCCCAGTTTTACAATATTTCAATATTTTCAATGTTGGTTTCCATGATTTGCTGCATCAAAAGGAAGCAAACGGAAACCAGTGGAAACAAAGACCGCTTGCCACCAACCGGAGGAATAGGCCGCAAGGCACCTGCTCCTTCCTCAGAGCCGCCTTGGGCCTGAACCTGTATACGTCCACGTCAGGTGTCGGGGGATCGGACCTTTGTTGCGGTTTTCCGCACACCCTTCCTCCCAGGCATGCGCAAGTATGCCGACCGAACGAGACAGCACGAACAAGCCGCGGCAGAGCTGCGGTGCGAACCCAAGCTCGGCGAATATGACGGCAGTCGCACCGTCGATGTTCATTGGCACGGCCTTGCCGCCGCGCCGGCGGGCGATTTCGGCTTCGACCGCGCGACCGATCGCGGCAAACCGTCCGCTCACAACGCCGTCCTTCGAAGCCGCGTCCACAAGCGCAAGAAGACGCGGCGCACGCGGATCGATCGGATGGAACCGATGCCCAAAGCCCGGCACATGCGCGACGCCCCGCGCATTCCACGTATCGACCGTAGCCGAGACCGCCGACGCGATCGATGCGGGATCAAGCGCCTGCTCCAGTCGATCGGCGATCTCGGAATAGAATTGGACGCATTGTTCGCCGGCCCCGCCGTGAACGTCGCCGAGCACGTTTATCGCCGAAGCCATGGCGTTGTTGATGCCGATCCCGCAGGTCATCGCCATCCGCGCAATCGCGATCGAAGGCGCCTGCGGGCCGTGATCGACGGCGGCGACAAGCGCATGTTCAAGAAGCCGGGCCTTGCGCGGATCCGGCATTTCGCCCCGGGTCAGCAGCCAGATCATATCGACGAAACCGACGCGGCCGATCAGCTCTTCGATCGCATATCCACGGAATCGAATGAGACCCGGCTCCATTTCGATGATCGAAGTCGCCCACCAATCCTCTGGAGACATTCGGCTGCGCTCGGTCACAATCCACCTGCTCCGCTTCTTCAGTTTGCCTGATCGGCCCGCAATTGTTCGATTTCGCAGCGCGTGTAGCCAAGTTCGCCGAGGATCGTATCGGTGTCTGCGCCAAGCATCGGCGGCGGCGAATTCGGCGCGGGATCGCCGGATTTAAGGCGGAACCCAGCGCGCACGACAGAAACGTTTTGGGGGAGCCCCGGCGCTTGTTCAAATCGATGGACAAGATTGCGGCTCAGGATCTGCGGGTGCGCAAGTATTTCCGGGATGGACAGAATCTCGCCGGCCGGTACGCCCGCGGCGTTGAGCCGCGTCGCCCATTCGACGGCAGACGCGCCGACCAATGCCGCTTCGATTTCCACCGACAGTTCCGCCCGGTGCCGTTTGCGCGCCTCCCGGGCAGAGAAGCGCGGATCGCTTTGCAGCTCCAGCCGCCCGATCACGCCACAAAGCGCTTCGAACTGATCCTGCTTGTTCGCGGCGATGTTGAGCAGCCCTTCGCCGGTGCGAAACGCGCCGGACGGCGCTGCCGTCATGTTGTCGTTTCCCATCGCAACCGGTCGCACGCCGCAGATCAGCCAGTTCGACACCTGCCAGCCCATCGTGACCAGCGTCGCATCGAGCATCGACACGTCGATGAACTCGCCCTTGCCGGTCCGCGCCGCGCGCAGCAGACAGCTCGAAATCGCGAAGGCGGCTGTCAGACCGCCGATCGTGTCGGCGACGGGATATCCGACGCGCAACGGCGCAGACGCGGCGTCGCCGGTCACGCTCATGACGCCGGAAAGTCCCTGAACGATCTGATCGTAGGCCGGATTGTCTTTGAGCGGCCCCTCTTGGCCGAAGCCGGAGATCGCGCAATAGACGAGCGAAGGACGAATGGCCGCAAGCGTCTCGTAGCCGAGGCCGAGGCGCTGCATGACGCCCGGGCGAAAGTTTTCGACGACGACGTCGGCGGTCGCGACGAGCTTCTTGAAGGCCGCAGCGCCGGCGCGTTTCTTCAGGTTCAGCGCGATCGATCTCTTTCCGGCATTCTGCGCCAGGAACGAAGCACCCATAGAGGCCGCATTCAGTTTGGGATCCGCCCCAAGCTGGCGCGCAAGATCGCCCGAGCCCGGCATCTCGACCTTGACGACATCCGCGCCGAGCAGCGCCAATTGATAGGCGCAAAAGGGGCCCGAAAGAACGTTCGTGAGATCGAGGACTCGCACACCTGCGAGCGGCAGCGGAACAGCGCTCATTTCTGGGGCGACGCCGCCGAAGATCTCGAGAAGTCGCCGCCGAGCTGCCTGCTCACCGCCAGCGCCGCCTGTCGCACGACAACTTTGAACTCCGGCACCTGAGGCGCGAACCGGCTTAAAATTCCAGCCAGCGTTATCGCACCGGCGAATTCGCCGTTCGGGCCGTAGACGGGAGCTGAAACGCTTGCCACATCCGGATCGCGGTCGCCGAGCGTCGCAACGACCTGATCGGCAGCGATCTCGGCACCAAACGGCGTCGGCAGGCCGAAACCGTGCGAAATCACGTGCCCGCCCGATCCTTTGTCCAGCGGCGACGTTTCGCCCTCCTCGACATGGCTGCGCGCCGACCGAGGCGAGTTCACGCGGAACAGGCAGACGCGTTCCTTCTCCCGGCGGATCCAGAAGGAAGCACTCTCCTGCGTCAGTGCGACAAGCGCCTGCAAGGCCGGCCGAACAATGGGCTCCAATTCGAGATTGCGGCGATACGCCGAACCTAGCTTCCAGAGCGTCGGACCAAGGCTGTAGGTTCCGCTGCTGCTGCGCCGCAGATATCCGAAGCGCTCGAGCGAAACTGAGAGGCGCAAAATGGTCGGCTTGGAGAGGCCGGTCTTGAGGGCGACCTCTTTCAGCGACAGCGAATTCTGGGACTCGCCGAGCGCATTCAGAATGGTCAAAGCCCGCTCGACGGCGTCCACGCCGATCCGCTCATCGACGTTCTCGATTGCGCTGTTGTCGGTTTCCATCATGGGCCTCGATTTTGTGCTGGGAAGATTGGGGCAGCGATCGGAAAAGAGCGACGGGAATGGACGACCTTGGGCACCGTGAAAAACTCCCGTGCGCACGCACCCTTCTCGGCCGGTCCGTACGCGGAGTTTTTCCGGCCCGTGAACGGCGCATGGAAGTCCATGCCCGCGGTCGGCAGATTCACCTGCACCATGCCAGCTTCCGCGTGCATGCGGAAATGCCGGATCACGCGTTCGTCGCGCGTCACAATCCCGCTCGAAAGCCCCTGATCCGTATCGTTCGCGACGGCAAGGGCCTCGTCATAGTCCTTGACGCGAATGACGGCTGCAATGGGGCCAAAGATTTCATCGCGATTGATGGTCATATCGTTGCGGGATTCGGCAAAAAGAGTCGGCTGCAGGAAGTACCCATTCGGCCGGTCGGTTTCCCGTCGACCGCCGGCGACGAGACGGGCACCCTCCGTTGCGCCAATAGAAATATAGCTTTCGCAGTTTGCAAGTTGGGCCGCCGACACGACCGGACCGATATCGACGCTCGGATCCCGCGCATCGCCGATCCGCAATTCGCCCATTCGCCGTGCGACGGCGGCGACGAACGCGTCGTGGATGCCGGACGCAACGATGAGACGAGAGGAGGCCGTGCATCGCTGCCCAGCCGACATGTAGGAACCTTGGACCGCACAGTCGACTGCGACGTCCAACGGCGCATCGTCGAGAACGATCAGCGGGTTTTTTCCGCCCATCTCGAGCTGCATTCGCGCGCCGCGTTCGAAAAGAGCATGCCCGATCGACTTTCCGACCTTCGTCGATCCGGTGAAGCTGACCCCGGCGACGTCGCGATGCGCGACGATCGCAGCGCCGACCTCGCCCCCGCCCATGACGAGGTTGAACGCACCTTTCGGCAAACCGCTGCGGACGACAATGTCGGCAAGCATCCACGCCGTCCCGGGCGCCAACTCGGACGGCTTGAAGACGACGGCATTGCCGAACGCGAGAGCGGGCGCAATCTTCCAAGCTGGAATGGCGATCGGAAAATTCCAGGGAGTCAGCAGACCGACGACACCCAACGATTCGCGAACGACGCTGAGATCGACGCCGTCGCGAACCGACGGAAGTATTTCGGCAGATGCGCGATATGCCTCGCCCGCGAAAAACTTGAAGAGATGGCCGGCGCGCAAGGCTTCGGCCCGCGCCTCCTTGAGGGTCTTGCCCTCTTCGCGCGCGAGCATTTCCGCAAGCTCGGCGGAGCGCGCCACGATCTCGGATCCGATGCGGTCGAGAATCTCCGATCGGTCTGCCGCGTTCGTCTGCGCCCAGCCGGGAAGCGCGCGCTTGGCGGACGAAACGGCCGCATCGACGTCGGCTGCCGTCGCCACCGCATATTCGCCCACAACGTCGCGAAAATCCGAAGGGTTCAGGTTCGGCATGACGGCAGCGACCGAGGCGGGCGCGCCGTCGATCAAGTTTGGGAACACGGCTGTCATGCGGAGACGGCCCGCGTCAGGCGCGGCTTCAGAACCTCGAACAGCAGGCGCGCCGCGATCTTCTCCGAGCGGCCCGACGGATCGAGCGACGGCGCAACTTCGACAAGATCGATGCCGCAAAGCGGTGCTGTCGAGACTGCGGCGAGAAGATCGAGATAGTGGCGCGGCGTGATCTCGCTGTGGACGACCGATCCGGTTCCGGGCAGAAACCCGGCATCGAGCGCATCGATGTCGATCGTGAGATAAGCCCGCGCGCATCCCCGAAACGCATGTCGGAGGACTTGCTGCGCGACATCCGATGTCCCGCGCCGATTCCATTCTTCGGCCGAGATAATCAGGCCGCCGGCGGCTTCTATCTCCGCGACGTCAACCCCGTCGACCCATCCCGCGATTCCGATCCAGACCATGTTGGAACGCGAAACATTCGGCAGTTCGGCGATACGCCGCGCGTTGGTGGCATGGTTGTACTTGCCCCACGCACCAAGCCGATCGCCGTAGTCGAGATGCCCGTCGATATGGATATAGCCGAACTTCTCGTCGGGTGCGTTGCGCGCAAGCGCGCGGGAAACGCCGAGGCAAGCGGGGAAGCCGTTGAAATGGTCGCCGCCGATCGCGACCGGAAGCGCTCCGTGGGCTGCCGCTGCCTGCGTAAGCCCGGCAATCGCTTCGATCGTCGCCTCGACGTCGTTCTCGTCGATCGCAGCATCGCCCAGATCGACGAGGCTCGAAAGATGGGCGAGTTCGACGAAGCGATCCGCGCGCGTGTCGTAGAGACCGCCGTCGGCGGCGTCGCGCGCGAGCGTTTCGAGCAGAAGCGTCGTCTCGTGCCGCAATGCGCGCGGGCCGAAGCGGGCGCCGATCCGGCTCGAATGCGTGGCGTCCGACGGCATGCCGACAAAGGCAATGTCGCCGGCGTTGAGGTCCGCGGGCATGCCGCTTCGCGCCTGGAAGAAGCGCCGCAAGGGCGAGGAAAAATGGATCGTAGCGTCGGGCACGATGTCACTCCAAAGTCCGAAGCGCGCCGAGACGCGCGTAGATGAGATCGAGAATCGCGGTGACCAGCAGCCGTTGCCCTGTCTTCACGAGCGAAAGCCCTTGGCGCGTCGGGTCGAGACCTGTGATCGCCATTCCGGCGAGATTTGAGACGCCAAGTTCCGCCATCCGTACGCGGCACGCCGTCAAAGAAAGGCCGCCAAGACTTGGTCGAGTTGCGCCGCCATGCCAGATCGACGCGAAATCGCCGGCATCGAGCTGCACGGCAAACGGCGCGTGGGCTGGCGGCGGCTGGTCGGAAGCGACCCGGATCGAGGCGACGCGCTGCCCGAGGGCGCGGCCGACACCTTCGAGGAAAGGTGCCATAAGATCGCCTGCGCCGCCCAGCATCAGCGGAATGGCGCCTTGCCTGCATACCGCTTCGGCAAGTGTAGCGACGCAGCTACTAGGATCCGAAACGTTGCGATCAAGGTCGATGTCGCCGAGTTCCACGAGGCGACCGGCGATCCCCGCACCGGACAGCACGGCGCGGCGGTCGATATCCATCGCCGCCTTCATGTTCGAGGAGAAATGCGAGCCGAAATAGACGGACGTTTCGCGCAATGCGCGCGGCGCGTATGGCGAGCCGCCTGCCCCGCCGGCAAGTGTCGCGCCGAACACGGCAACCTGCCCCGGCGAAATATCTGCAAGACCGATCATCGGCGACCGCATGAACGGCAAATGACCTGCCATACGCGGCGTCGGCGCGTCTCTCAACGGCATGGACGGCATCCCGCAAACATTCGAACAGTTGCGTCGAGCATACCGACCGCAAAGGCTGCAGCCCGCCGCCCGTCGATGTCGAGCGCCGGCGCAACGCCGGCCAAATGAACGGCCCCGATCCGATCGGCGGGCAGCCGGGATACCGCATCGACGACGCGGCGGAACGCACCGGGCGGCGCTTTCCAGCCAAGCGCATCGTTCAAATCGATCTGCAGTGCCGCACGCTTGGCCTCGGAGCCGAAATCCACGTCTTTGCCCAGCGTAACCGTCTGTTCGAGGCCGGCATAGGCGCCCAAAAGCGAGCCCAAAGGACGGCCCCCGACCACGACAGGGATGGCGCCGGTCGCGACGATCGCGCCAATCTGGCGTTTCAGCGCTGCCGCCTGCCGGTCGGGTTCGAGCGGAAAAACATTTAGATCGCCGAGATCGACGCAACGGGCGAGAGTTTCGGTCGGCAAAGACGCCGCGTATTCGGCCGAAGCGTAGCGAATCTGGCGGGCCGCAAAGCGCGCACCGAAAGAGGTGCTGCAGCCATGGTCGAGGAACAACCCGACCATCGCGATCCAATTCGGCTCCAATTGCTCGATATCGGCTATTCGCGCACCAAGGAAAGTCGGGATACCGACAAGAGTCGGATTTGCGATCGCAAACCCCGCTTGCGGAATCACCGATCACCGCCCCGGGCAGCCGCTTCGACGGCGGCCGCCACCACAAGCTCGGCGTGGCCGCGCGGATCAAGATCGGCGTGCAGCCCCGTAGCGGCAAAAGCGACGATGTCCAAGTACGCGCCGATAGACCCGATCGCATCGACTGTTTCAAGGACGGTTATCCCGCCGACATTGACGCGCGCAGCAGCAGCCGCGTGCCCCGTATCGATCACGCCGACATCGAGCACGAGCGCTGCCCGTGCACCTTTCCGAAGTGTCCCGAGCGCGGCCAACAGACGACCCGCGAAAGGCGTCGCGCCTATCGCAGGCACAAAAAGTGCGCCAGCCTTGCGCCAAGCCCGCATTGCCTTTGCCGGAACAAGATCGTGCAGTCCGACGCACACGAGCGGCACGGCGCCAAGCGCCTCGGGCGCGAAGGGCAGCGTATTGGAGACGACGATCGCAACATCGTACCGACATGGCCCGATCGCTGCGACGGCACCTTCGATCCCGGCAGACAGCAGAAACGGACGGAGGCCGTGCTTTTGGATCGCTCCGGCCGTTGCCGAAACATCCGCCGACGTATCGCCAAGGTCGAGCAGCATCGAAGGCGACGGACCGTCGAGCGCCCAACTCGCATCCCGAACGGAGCGCGCGGCATCGGCGCAGGCGGAAAGGCCGAAGATGGTCGCCGTCCCCGGCGTCGCGTCGGCGAGGCTGCCGACCCGGGCCCCCCGAAAGTGCCGGTCCTCGGCGGAAAACCGGTGGATCGGACGCGCCGTCACGCTAACCGCTCCGCTTTTGCGCGCTGCCCACGACCTGGACGAGGACAAGCGTAAGCACCGACACTACGATCAGGCAGGTCGAAATCGCCGCGATCGTCGGATCGATCTGGTCGCGCAGGGCATTGAACATCCGGCGCGTGATAGTCGCATTCTCGCCGCCGGAGATGAACATCGCGACGACGACTTCGTCGAGCGACGTTATGAACGCAAGAAAGGCGCCCGTGAGAACCGAGAATCGGATCTGGGGCAGCGTGATCGAGACAAAAGCTTCGATGCGTCCTGCCCCCATGCTGCGCGCGGCCATCTCCTGGGCCATGTCGTAGTTCTTGAGGCTCGCAAGAACGCTGATGACCACGAACGGCACGGCAAGCGCCGTATGGGCAACGACCACGCCTGCGATCGTGTAGTTGACGTCGAACAGCGCATAGAGATGGAACACGCCGACCGCCACGAGAATCGACGGAACGACGACGGGCATCAGAACCAGCAGCTGAAGCGCGTTGCGCGCCCGCGCCGAACCGCAATGCATGCCGTAGGCCGCGATCGTGCCGATCGGCGTCGCGAGAAGCGTGGTCAATACTGCGGCAATCAGCGACGTTCCCGTCGCGCGCATCCAGGCGTCCGATCCGAAATACTCCCGGTACCATCGCAACGACCATGCCTGCGGCGGAAACTCGAGATACTGCGAATCCGAGAACGACATCGGCATGACAATGAGAGTCGGAAGCATCAGGAAAAACAGGACGAATGTGCCGTAGACGGCAAGTGCGCGCTGCGCCCACGGCGATTGGCCCGGCAATGCTTCGATCGCCACGGCGCTACCTCACGAACAGTCGATCGAGCCCGAAGACCCGATGCAGGATGCCGACGAGTGCCAGCGCAAGCACAAGAAGAACCACGCCGAGCGCGCTTGCGGCCCCCCAGTTGGAAAAGATCGTGATCGTCGATTCGATTCGTTGGGCGATCATCTGGACGCGCCCGCCGCCGAGCAGGGCCGGCGTCACGTAGAAGCCCAGCGACAGGATGAAAACCAGCACGACGCCCGCAAAAAGCCCCGGCAGCGACATGGGAACGAACACGCGCCAGAAAGCTCCCGTCGGCGAGGAACCGAGACCGATCGCCGCACGCACGAGGTCGAGGTCGATGGATTTCATCGCGGCGTAGAGCGGAAGCACGAGGAACGGCAGCATGATGTGGACCATGCCGATGATGCTGGCCGTCATGTTGAAGGCGAGCTGCAGCGGCTGATCGACGATTCCGAGCTTCAGCAGCGTCGAATTGACGAGGCCGTTCCGCTGCAGCAACACGAGCCACGCATAGGTGCGCACGAGAACGGCCGTCCAGAACGGCAGCAGCACGCAGATCATCAAGAGGTTAGCGGTGCGCGGCGATCGGCGACTGAGCCAGTAGGAGAGCGGATACCCGAGAAGGACGCACAGCACCGTTACACAGGCGCTGATCTGGACGGTCACGACGAATGCATCGACATAAAGGTCGCCGGCAAGGCGCCGATAGTTCTCGAACGAAAGTTCGCCAGCCCGATCGAACATCGAGAGCGACGAAAGCCAGAACACCGGCAGAAAGATCAGAACGAGGACAAGCAGGGCGGCCGGCGCCGAAAGCCCGGCAAAAAGCGCGCGTTCGTTGCGGCGGACGCCGGCGAGTGCGGCCGCATTTGCACCTGCACCCGCTTCGTGCGTCGCGTGGCCAAGCGGGCGGGTGTTCGCGCTCATACGCTGTCTTCCGCAAGGACGACCGAGTCGTCGCGGTGGAATGCGAAATCGACGTCCTTGCCGACCTCCGGCATCGCCGATTGGGCGGCCTGGCTGGCCGGTACGCGAATGCTGATGTCGTGGCCGTCGCCGACCGCGGCGATGAGCAGGATCGAATCGCCTTGATAGATCGCCTGGGTCACGCGCCCGCGCAGGACATTGTCGGCAGGCGATGCCGCACCGAGGCGAAGCAGTTCCGGCCGGATGACCAGCCGCAGGTTCCGGCCGCTCGGCGGCTGTGCCGCGAGTTTGAGCGGCTGCCCTTGCAACACCGGCCCGCCCGCGGCCGATTGAACCGGCAGCAGGACGGATTCGCCGATGAAATCGGCCACAAAGAGCGAGGTGGGTCGGCGGTAAAGCGCCTGCGGCGTGTCGATCTGTGCGATCCGTCCGCGATCGATGACGGCGATCCGGTCGGACATCGTCAACGCTTCGCGCTGGTCATGGGTGACGTAGACGATCGTCGCGTCGAGCTTCTGGTGAAGCGTCTTGAGCTCGATCTGCATGTGCTCGCGCAGCTTTTTGTCGAGCGCCGAAAGCGGTTCGTCCATCAGAATGATGCGCGGTTCGAACACCAGCGCGCGGGCAAGCGCCACGCGTTGGCGCTGGCCGCCGGAAAGCTGACTGATCCGCCGCTCGCCGTAGCCGCCAAGCTTGACCAATTCGAGAGCCTGCTCGGCCCGTCGCTGGCGGTCGACCGCCGACACGCCGCGGATCTTCAGCGGGTAACAGACATTTTCGAGCACGCTCATGAACGGAAACAGCGCGTAGCTCTGGAACACCATGCCGATGCCCCGCTTGTGCGGCGACGTCGCGACGACCTCTTTTTCGCCGAACCGGATGGAACCGCTTTCCGGACTGACGAACCCGGCAAGTGCCATCAAAAGCGTCGTTTTTCCAGAGCCCGACGGGCCAAGCAGGGTCATGAACTCCCCGGCCTGAATGTCGATCGAAATGTCGTCGAGTACGCGCAGCGCGCCGTAAGCCTTGACCAGATTGCGCACGCTGATCGGCAGCGACTGGCTTGCCGGCGAACTCGACGCCATGTTCAACCTCCCGAAGCGATGACGCGTGCCGCCGATCAGCCGCGCTTCTGCTTGATGCGCTCGAAACGCTCCGTAAGCTGGTCGAGACGGCCGACATAGAAGTTGGGATCGACAAGCAACTGTTTGCCGACATTGCTCGGATGCGTGTTGACCTTGAGCGCCTCGGCTTCGGTGAGGATCCCGGCGCTGAATGCGTTGGTGTTGACCGGACCGAGAGGCATTGCCTTGGCAAGACGGGCTTGCGCGTCCGGCTTCAGCAACTCGCCGATGAGGCGCATCGCATTCTCCCGGTTCGGAGCACCGCGGGGCACCATCAGGGCGTCGATGTCCATCGTGCCGCCGTCGAACTGGTATCCGACTTTCTTGCCCGACGAAATGACGCTTTCGACGCGATTGTGCCCCATGTGGATGATATCGACCTCGCCGTCGCGCAGCAGCTGCGCCGACTGCGAACCGCCGCGATACCAAACGGTGATATGGGGCGCGATCTCTTCCAGCTTTGCCCAGGCTCTATCCATGCCCTGCTGCGTGGCCAGAACCTTGTAGACCTCGGGGATCGCAACACCCTGCGCCATCGTCGCGGCCTCGAGCGCGTAGTTGACCTGCTGGAACAGCGAGCGTTTGCCGGGGAACTTCCGCACATCCCAGAAGTCGGCCCAGGTCTTGGGCCCGTTTTCGCCGTAGGTGCCGACCTGCCAGGCAATAACCTTCGTGAAATTAATGAAGCCGACATAGTGCGAGTTGACGAGCTCCTTCGGGATGCCGTCGGTCGACACGAGTCTGTAGTCGATGGGCTCCAGCGCATTCTCGCGCTTCAGCGTCTCGGCCGTCGGCAGTTCCTGCTCCGTCACATCCCAGGTGACGCGGCGCGCCGTGATCTGCGCGCGCACATCCTGGATGCCGTTTGTCGTGTCCTCGCGCACGGTGATGCCGAGCTTGCTTGCGGCCGGCGCCAGCATCGTCGTCCGCAGCGCATCCTGAAAGGCGCCGCCCCATGACGTGAACGTGACCGAGCCCTGCTGCGCCAGCGCGCCGCGCGGCAAAAGGGCCGACGCCGCCCCGAGCCCGGTACCAATCATGAGCTCACGACGACCAATCTTGGAACGCGCAACCATGTCTTCCTCCTGAGGCGCGGGTTTGACGATATATTCCGTCTAGCGTAATATCGTTCCATTGTCAAATAAAGATGTGGCAATTCATCGATTGAAGGGGCTAAGAACCAAGCAAGAGGCGGTCCACCTGCAAAATTATAGAAGAAAAGCGGAATAGAATTCCGTTAAGGGGAGAGATGCACAAGGTTCTTGGTACCAAGTTATTGGGGTGTCTTTGCAAAGACGGCGTACCGGTTCAGCGGCCGCTTCGCCCCTGGCTCGTGGATCTCCGCGTGCTCAAACCATTCGACTTCCTCCCGCCAGGCGACATCGCGGAGTTCGAGCAATGCCCGAACTTCGCGCGTTGGTCGCTGTCGGACACGCCGCGCCACGACGCGCATGCGCTGAATTGGATCGAGGTCGAGGATGCCGGGCGTCGCCTGCTGATCTGCGATCGCGTCATCCTCGTGCGCGTCAGTTGGGACGATCTGCAGTCGGAGGGCTATGTCGATGGCCGCGAAGTCTCGATCGACGGGCAACGCTTCGCCTGCCGTCTCCTTTCAGGCGGCACGCACTTCAAGGTGTCGGGCGACGGATTCGCCGGCGGAACACCCGACAACGAATGGGATCGCATCGTCGCCGATTCAACTCCGTCCGACGGAACCCCCTCCCCGCTCCAACGCGCGCAGGACTCGCGTCTCGACCAAACCGCTCTCGCGGATCCGCACAACAGACTGTGGAACTGGTTTGGAGCGGTAAGCTGGACACGCGAACCCTACGCGCTCGACCAAAGCGCGCGCGTATGCCGCGGCTTCCATTCGGCTGGCTTTTTCTATCTAAACACGCACTCGCACCGACACGAAGACATCGGTTGGCGCCCGGTCCTCGAAGCGCTGTGACGGGACGATGCGACGGTTCCGCGTCTAAGCCGCAATTTGGCGTTCACCGATCAACCGAACGCGACAAATCCCGAGCGAGTATTGACTTCAATAGCGAAGCAAAAACCCGCCGACCGGTTTCCCGGCGGCGGGTTCGCTTAATGGTCGGAGCGGCGGGATTCGAACCCCGTGAGGCGATGCCTCGCGCTGACCTGACCGGGTTTTCTTCTCGCAAATTTGCGGTATCCAGATGGGGACAAATAGGGCGATCGGAAACACTCGGTAAATCTTCGAAACAAACGTCTTGCATATGTATAAAATTCTGGTAAAAATTATCGAGAATCGAACTTAACACCCCAGAAGGGAGCTGTTCCAATGCCGATTACATTCAACGACGCCGGTGGTACGCACTCGATCACCGCCTTCGACACGATCACAGGCGGCACCGGTGCCGATACCATCGTTTTGGCAGCTGCCTTCACGACGGGCCTCATCGATCTGCGCGCCGGGGCTGACGAAGTGCAGCTCGGCGGCACCTCGACAAATACGATCGCGATCAGCAATGTCGAGACGCTGACCGGCAGCACCAACGCCGACACGATCACGCTCGGAGCGGCCCAAACTGCCGGCACGATCGATCTCGGCAACGGCAACGACCGCCTGGTTCTGAGCGGCACGGCCGGCAACACGATTACGGTCAGCAACGTCGAAACCCTCGTCGGCAGCGCCGGTGCAGATACGGTCAGCCTGGACGCCTCGGTCAATGGCGCCGCGATCGATCTGGGGGCCGGTTCCGACCGTCTGATTCTCGGCGGCACGGCCGCCAACACCCTCACAGTCACGAACGTCGAAACCATCGTCGGCAGCAGCAACGACGACACGGTCACGGTCAGCACGGCCGTCACTTCGGGCACCATCGATCTCGGCGACGGCAACGACCGCCTCGCACTCGGCGCCTTCGCCAACACGCTGACGGTCGTCAACGTCGAAACGCTGGTCGCCAACACGCTCAACGACACGATCACGCTCGGCAGCCAGGTCACGACCGGCACCATCGATCTGCGCGCTGGCGCCGACCGCCTGATCCTCGGCAGCTTCGAAAATACGCTGACGGTCGCCAACGTCGAAACCTTGGTCGGCGGCACGACGGCCGACACGGTCACGCTGGCCACGGCGGCAACGTCGGGCTCGCTCGATCTGGGTGCGGGC
>JAPZUA010000007.1 GCA_027532905.1 Magnetospirillum sp. | reverse complement strand
GATGTTGGCGGTCGTGGCGAACGTGTTGAACGCCGCATCGACCGACGACTGCGCGCTCAAGGTGAGCACGGTCGCATTGGTGTCGGCCAGGAACGTCTTGGCCGTCGAGCCTGCCGAGAGCAGGTTGGTGCCGTTGTAGTTCGCTTGGCTGATGAAGTTGGCGACCTGCGACGTCAGCGCGTTGAAGTCGGCGGTGTAGATGGTGCGCTGGTTGGCGGTGATCGACCCGTCGGCGAGCTGCGTGATCTTGGCTTGCAGGTTGCCGATGAGGTTCGAAACGTTCGTCAGCGCAGCCTGGGTCACCGAGCCGATGCCGACACCGTTGGCGAGCGACGCCTGGATGGCGCCGTAAGCCTGCAGGTTGCCGCGAATGCCTTGGGCCACCGAAAAGGTCGAGGCGTCGTCTTGCGCATCGGCAACACGGTAGCCGGTCTGAACCTGTTTGGAGGCGACGTTGAGTCCAACTTGGGTTACGCGCAACGACGCCAGCGCCGTATACGCACCGACATTGGTATTGATGGAGTTCGACATAGTATATTCCTTCCTTCTGGAATGGATAAAATCAGCTTCTGCTGATCTAACGAGACCCTATCTCAGCAAATCGGGAAAGTCACTACAATTTTATAGAAATCTTTTTTGATGGTTTTGATGAAAAAACATGCGATTTTTGGCCAACTAACTGAACCGAATGCAGAAAATCCCCATTTTGCAAAGAATGCGTTTGGCGCATGGCTTGAATGCGCTTAACGCAATGCCGGTTTTGCGGTCGCAAGGGCTTATGTCGGATTGACGGGGCTCGGCAAGGCTTGTACGAGAAGCGCCCCAAGAGGGCCCGAACACCGGTCGGCGCGCGGGCGTGGTGAAACTGGTAGACACGCGAGATTTAGGTTCTCGTGACGAAAGTCGTGGGGGTTCAAGTCCCTCCGCCCGCACCAGGGCCGCCCGTACGAATTCGCCGTCTTATATAGAATGCCCTCGAACGGTCCCCGAAATTCTTCCGAGTTGGATGCCATGCAAGTCACTGAAACCCTGAACGACGGTCTCAAGCGCAGCTACAAGGTCATTGTGTCGGCCACCGACATCGCCGCCAAGCTCGAACTCGAGCTCGACGACCTCTCCAAGAAGGTGCGCCTGCCGGGCTTCCGTCCGGGCAAGGCGCCCAAAGCAGTGCTGAAGCAGCGCTACGGCCAGTCCGTGATGGGCGATGTGCTGCAGCGCGCGGTGCAGGATTCCTCGAATCAGGCGATCCTCGAGCGTGGCCTCAAGCCCGCCATGCAGCCCAAAATCGAAGTCGTGGACTTCGCCGAAGGCAAGGATCTCGAATACAATTTGTCCGTTGAAGTGCTGCCCGAGATCGTGCCGGTCGATTTCAAGACGATCGAACTCGAGCGCCTGAAGGCGGAGCCCGGCGAAGGCGAGCTTGCCAAAGCGCTCGAAAGCCTCGCGCGTTCGCAGAAGCAGACCAAAAAGGTCGAAGAAGACCGCGCGGCCAAGAGTGGCGACACGCTCGTGATCGATTTCGAAGGCTTTCTCGACGGCACGCCGTTCCCCGGCGGCAAGGGCAGCGACCATGCGCTCGAACTGGGCTCGAACCAGTTCGTGGCAGGGTTCGAAGACCAGCTGATCGGCAAGCGCGTGGGCGACAGCTGCGACGTCAATATCGTGTTCCCCGAGCAGTATGTGAACGACAAGCTCGCCGGCAAGCCCGCGACCTTCAAGGTGGCCGTCAAGGAACTGCGCGAGGCAATCCCGCTCGAGCAGAACGACGAGTTCGCCAAGGGGCTTGGCTTCGAGGACCTCGAAACGCTGAAGAAGGCAGTGAAGGACCAGCTGTCGCGCGAACTCACCCGCCATTCGCGCGCGCGCATGAAGCGCCAGCTTCTCGACAAGCTCGCCGACGCGCACAGCTTCGAAGTGCCCCCCAGCATGGTCGATCTCGAGTTCAACCAGATCTGGGCCCAGGTCGAAGAAGACCAAAAGCGCGGCGTCCAGGACCCCGCCAACGCGGGCAAGTCCGAAGACGATCTTAAAGCCGAATATCGCGGCATTGCCGAGCGCCGCGTGCGCTTGGGCTTGCTGCTGGCCGAAGTCGGCCGCGCCAACAATGTCCAGGTCGCGCAAGACGAAGTGAACCGCGCGCTTGGAGAACAAGCACGCCGCTATCCGGGCCAGGAGCGCGAAGTCGTCGACTATTTCCGCAACAACCCCGACGCCTTGGCGCAGCTGCGCGCCCCGATCTTCGAGGACAAGGTCGTCGATTTCATCGTCGAACTTGCCAAGGTGTCGGACAAAGACGTGTCGGCCGAAGAACTGACCAAGGAAATGGACGCGGCCTAAGCAACCGCTTCCGAAATAAGGCCATTCGAACAAGACGGCGATGCCCTTTGCGGGCGTCGCCGTCTTTATTTTTGCCGGATCACTTGATCGTGCGCGCCGCCCCGGCCTAGATATAGGGAGTGGCCCCGCGCCGTTGCGGGCAAAAAATCTCCGGAGATCCGACCCATGTCGCTCGACGCCCAGATGAGCACCCTTATCCCGATGGTCGTCGAACAGACCGCGCGCGGCGAGCGCTCGTTCGACATCTACTCGCGCCTCCTCAAAGAGCGCATCATTTTCATGGTCGGCCCCGTCAATGACGGCGTGTCGAGCCTGATCTGCGCGCAGCTGCTGTTCCTGGAGAGCGAAAACCCGAAAAAGGACATTTCGCTCTACATCAACTCGCCGGGCGGCGTCGTCACGTCGGGCCTCGCGATCTACGACACGATGCAGTATATCCGCCCAGATGTGGCGACCGTTTGCATCGGCCAGGCCGCGTCGATGGGCTCACTGCTGATGTGCGCGGGCGCCAAAGGCAAACGTTTCTCGCTGCCCAACTCGCGCATCATGGTCCACCAGCCCTCGGGCGGTGCGCAAGGTCAGGCGACGGATATCGAGATCCAGGCGCGCGAAATCCTCAATCTTCGCAAGCGCCTCAACGAGATCTACGTCAAGCACACCGGCCAGCCGGTCGAGGCGATCGAAGCGGCCCTCGAGCGCGACAAGTTCATGAGCCCGGACGAAGCCAAGACGTTCGGGATTATCGACGAAGTCGTGGTCACGCGTCCGCCGCGCCCCGAAGAGAGCAAAGCCGCCTAAGAACGACGTTGCGGCGTACCGTTTGGCACGGTCTTGGCACGGCAAACGCCGGTGCCAGGAGCGTGGCCGAAATGCGTGCGACTTGTAACGCTGCTGTCGGAGTTCTATGTTTTTCGAGGGGGCGGGACGATTTCCCCCAGCAGCGACGGAATTAGACCGGCGGCTGCGGTTGCCGCAGATGCCGGTGAGGGCTAACATCCAACCATGTTCGGATTCCCATGGGGGGAACGACCGGACGGAGCGGTGACGGAATGAACAAGTCCTCGGGCGATTCGAAAAACACGCTTTACTGCTCCTTCTGCGGGAAAAGCCAGCACGAGGTCCGCAAACTGATCGCGGGCCCGACCGTGTTCATCTGCGATGAATGCGTCGAACTGTGCATGGACATCATCCGCGAAGAGCACAAGACCACGCTGGTCAAGTCGCGCGACGGCGTGCCCACGCCCAAAGACATTTGCCAGGTGCTCGACGACTACGTGATCGGCCAAGACCATGCCAAGCGCGTGCTGTCGGTCGCGGTGCACAACCACTACAAGCGCCTGTCGCACGGCACCAAGGGTGCCGAGGTCGAGATCGCCAAGTCGAACATCCTGCTCGTCGGCCCCACGGGCTGCGGCAAGACGCTGCTGGCCCAGACGCTGGCGCGCATCATCGACGTGCCGTTCACGATGGCCGATGCCACGACGCTCACCGAAGCCGGCTATGTCGGCGAAGACGTCGAGAACATCATTCTGCGTCTGCTGCAGGCGGCCGACTACAATGTCGAACGCGCGCAGCGCGGCATCGTCTATATCGACGAAGTCGACAAGATCAGCCGGAAGTCCGAAAACCCGTCGATCACGCGCGACGTGTCGGGCGAGGGCGTGCAGCAGGCCCTGTTGAAAATCATGGAAGGCACGGTCGCCTCCGTGCCGCCGCAGGGCGGGCGCAAGCATCCGCAGCAGGAGTTCCTGCAGGTCGACACGACGAATATTCTGTTCATCTGCGGCGGCGCGTTCGCTGGTCTCGACAAGATCATCGCGGCGCGTTCGCGGGGTACGTCGATCGGCTTCGGTGCCGACGTGCGCGGCCCCGACGAGCGCACGACGGGCCTGATCCTCAAGGACGTCGAGCCCGAAGATCTGCTGAAGTTCGGCTTGATCCCGGAATTCATCGGCCGTCTGCCGGTCGTCGCCACGCTTACCGATCTTTCGGAAGAAGCGCTGGTCGACATTCTGCAGAAGCCCAAGAACGCGCTGGTCAAGCAGTACCAGCGTCTGTTCGAGATGGAAGGCATCAAACTCGGCTTCTCCGACGACGCGCTGAAGTCGGTCGCGCGCAAGGCGATCGCGCGCAAGACCGGCGCGCGCGGATTGCGCTCGATCATGGAAGTGATCCTGCTCGACACGATGTTCGAACTGCCCGGCATGACGGGCATCGAGGAAGTCGTGATCAACAGCGAGGTCGTCGAAGGTCGCGCCAAGCCATTGCATGTGCACGGCGAACGAACGCCTGCGGCGCAAGTCGGCACGTCGGCTTAACGCCGACGTTGCCGCCGGCCTTTGATCCAAGGCCGGCCCTTGACCTACGGTTTACCAGCGCCCAATTCCTTGGGGAGAGCCGCGGCGGTACAAAATTCTGGCGCTGGCGTTGCAGTCCCACCAAGGTCGGCCGAGCTGATCGGCCGAGCAGCAGGAAAGTCGAACTCGAATGGAATCGAAACGCGGCACGCTCTATCCCGTCCTTCCGCTTCGCGACATCGTCGTTTTCCCGCACATGATCGTCCCGCTGTTCGTGGGCCGCGAGAAGTCGGTGCGTGCCCTCGAAGACGTAATGAAGGACGACAAGCAGATCCTGCTCGTCGCCCAGAAGAACGCGGCCCAAGACGATCCACAGGCCGGCGACATCTATGAAGTCGGCACGATCGGCACGGTGCTGCAGCTGCTTAAACTGCCCGACGGTACGGTCAAGGTGCTCGTCGAAGGCGGCGCGCGCGCGCGCGTCACGTCGTGGGGCGACAATCCGAGCTTCTTCCAGGCCTATGCCGAGCCGATGCCCGACCGGGCCGGCACGGCCTCGGAGATGGAAGCGCTCGTGCGTACGGTCGTGAGCCAGTTCGAGCAGTACATCAAGCTCAACCGCAAGATCCCGCCCGAAGTGCTCGTCTCGGTCAACCAGATCGACGATCCGGGCAAGCTTGCCGACACGGTCGCCTCGCATCTCGCACTCAAGATTCCCGAGAAGCAGGAACTGCTCGAACTCGACACGGTCGCCCAGCGCCTCGAGAAGATCTACGCCTCGATGGAAGGCGAGATCGGCGTGCTGCAGGTCGAAAAGCGCATCCGCAACCGCGTCAAGCGGCAGATGGAAAAGACGCAGCGCGAGTACTATCTGAACGAACAACTGAAGGCGATTCAGAAGGAACTCGGCGAAACCGACGACGGCAAAGACGAAGGTGCCGAGATCGAGGAGCGCATCAAGAAGACGAAGCTCTCCAAAGAAGCGCGCGACAAGGTCTATGCCGAGCTCAAGAAGCTGAAATCGATGAGCCCGATGTCGGCCGAAGCCACGGTCGTGCGCAACTACATGGATTGGATCCTGTCGATCCCCTGGAAGAAGCGCACCAAGATCAAGCGCGACGTGAAGCACGCCGGCAAGGTGCTCGACGTCGACCATTACGGCCTCGAGAAGGTCAAGGAGCGCATCCTTGAGTATCTCGCAGTCCAGGAACGCACGATCAAAATGCGCGGCCCCATCCTGTGCCTCGTCGGCCCGCCGGGCGTGGGCAAGACGTCGCTGGGCAAGTCGATCGCGAAAGCGACCGGGCGCAATTTCGTGCGCATGTCGCTGGGCGGCGTGCGCGACGAAGCCGAAATCCGCGGCCATCGGCGCACCTATATCGGCTCGATGCCGGGCAAGATCATCCAGGGCATGAAGAAGGCAAAATCGTCCAATCCGCTTTTCCTGCTCGACGAGATCGACAAGCTCGGTTCGGACTGGCGCGGCGATCCGTCGTCGGCCTTGCTCGAGGTGCTCGATCCCGAGCAGAACGCGACCTTCGCCGACCACTATCTCGAGGTGGATTACGACCTGTCCGACGTGATGTTCGTGACGACGGCCAACACGCTGCGCATGCCGCAGCCGTTGCTCGACCGCATGGAGATCATCCGCCTTTCCGGCTACACGGAAGAGGAAAAGATCGAAATCGCGCGCGGCCATCTCATTCCGAAGCAGGAGGAGATGCACGGTCTCAAGAAGGGCGAGTGGTCGATCACCGACGAGGGCCTGCGCGATCTCGTGCGCTACTACACGCGCGAAGCGGGCGTGCGCAGCCTTGAGCGCGAAATCGCGGGTCTCACGCGCAAAGCGGTCAAGGCGATCTTGGTCGAAGGCGTCAAGAAGGTGCAGGTCACGCCGAAGAATCTCGAGAAGTATGCCGGCGTGCGCAAGTTCCGCTGGGGCGAGATCGACGGCGACGATATGGTGGGCCATGTCAATGGTCTGGCATGGACAGAAGTCGGCGGCGAAGTGCTGTCGATCGAAGCCGTCATGTCGCCCGGCAAGGGTAAGATGACGATCACCGGCAAGCTCGGCGACGTGATGCAGGAATCGATCCAGGCCGCACATGCCTACGTGCGCAGCCGGGCCGCGAGCCTCGGCATCAAGCCGCCGATGTTCGAACGCCGCGACATCCACGTGCACGTGCCGGAAGGGGCCACGCCCAAGGACGGTCCGTCGGCCGGCGTGGGCATGGCGACCGCGATCGTGTCTGTGCTGACCGGCATTGCGGTTCGCCGCGACGTGGCGATGACGGGCGAGATCACGCTGCGCGGCCGCGTGCTGCCGATCGGCGGCCTCAAGGAGAAGCTGCTGGCCGCATTGCACGCGGGCATCAAGACCGTGCTGATCCCGAAGGACAACGAAAAGGATCTGGCCGAAATCCCCGAGAACGCCAAGAAGGCGCTCGAGATCGTCTCCGTCTCGACGGTCGACGAAGTGCTGGCGCGCGCATTGACGCGCGTTCCGCAGGCCATCGAATGGATCGAGCCCGAGATCGAAAACGTGCCGACCAAGAAGGCCGAGGGCGACGCGACCGGTCTCGTCACGCACTAAGCGTCGCGGATACGCAACGCGCGCGATAAAATGGGCCGCCGGCGGAAACAAAACGCGTTTTCGTCGGCGGCCCTTCGTGTTTTTTGTCAAGTCGGAAAAATTGTGGATACCCGAATCCGCGCGATTGACGGGGCTGCTGCAACCACCTAGAACCGGCCTCTCTCGCGCGCGACTTTGCGTGCAGTTCCGATCGATCCTTCCCGCGGAGTGCGCTTCGCCCGTGAACAAGCACGATCTCATTGCCGCCGTTGCGGCCAAAACCGAACTGTCGAAAGACCAGGCGGCGCAAGCGCTCGACGCAGCGCTCGAGACGATCGCCCGCCAGCTGCGCAAGGGCGAAGACGTCAAGCTGTTCGGCTTCGGAACCTTCTACGTGGCCCAGCGCAAGGCGAGTGCGGGACGCAATCCGCGCACCGGCGAGACCATTAAGCTCAAGGCCAGCCGCTGCCCGAAATTCAAGGCTGGAAAATTTCTGCGCGATGGGTTGAATTGAGCCCTCGCTTCGGGCGGTTAGCTCAGCGGTAGAGCGCCTCGTTTACACCGAGAATGTCGGGGGTTCGATCCCCTCACCGCCCACCACATTTTTTCGTCCTGCTCGCAAGGTAGCGCCATGAAGATCGACGGTACGCCCTATCGCACGATCTGGCCGGCGGCCGACGGCCTTGCCGTCGAAGTGATCGACCAGACGCAACTGCCGCATCGTTTTGTCGTGCGGCGCTGGATCGCTCTTGGCGATTCCGCGGACGCCATCAAGACCATGGTCGTGCGCGGTGCGCCGCTCATCGGTGCCGCTGCCGCCTACGGCATGGCGCTGGGCTTGCGCGCCGATCCGTCCGATCGCGGTCTGCAGCTTGCCTACGACACGCTCGTGGTCACGCGGCCGACAGCGATCAATCTGCGCTGGGCGCTCGACCGCGTGCGCGCAGCCCTCGCACCCGTCGAAGCGGGTTCGCGGGCGGCAGCCGCATGGCGACTTGCAGCCGAGATCTGCGACGAGGACGTCGCGATCAACGAAGCCATCGGTCGCAACGGATTGACGGCGATCCGCGAGGCGGCCGCGCGCAAAGCCAAGGCAGGCGGGAAGGGGCCCGTCAACATCCTGACGCATTGCAACGCGGGCTGGCTCGCGACGGTCGATTGGGGCACGGCGATAGCACCCATCTACATGGCGCACGATGCCGGCGTTGACGTGCATGTGTGGGTCGACGAGACGCGGCCGCGCAACCAGGGTGCGTCGTTGACGGCGTGGGAACTCGGCCGCCACGGCGTGCCGCACCACATCGTCGCCGATAATGCGGGCGGGCATTTGATGCAGCACGGGCTCGTCGATCTGTGCATCGTCGGCACCGATCGCGTCACCGCGCGCGGCGACGTATGCAACAAAATCGGCACCTATTTGAAGGCGTTGGCCGCTTTCGACAACGGCGTGCCGTTCTACGTGGCGCTGCCGAGCCCGACGATCGACTGGACTGTTTCGGACGGCGTCAAGGAGATCCCGATCGAGCAGCGCAGCCCGCTCGAAGTCACGCGCATCGCCGGCCGCCTTGCCGACGGCAGCGTGGTCGAGGTCGATATTGCGGCCCCCGGCAGCTCCGCGCGCAACGACGCGTTCGACGTGACGCCGGCGCGGCTGGTCACCGGGCTCATCACCGAGCGGGGGATCTGTGCGGCGAGCCCGGCGGGCCTGGCCGGGCTTTTCCCGGGCCAAGCCCCGCTAGTCGCTTGACGCGCGGTTTGCGGACCGTTACATACCGCAGACTTTCGAGCCAAGTCCTCGCGCGGGCGTAGCTCAGTTGGTTAGAGCGCCGGCCTGTCACGCCGGAGGCCGCGGGTTCAAGTCCCGTCGCTCGCGCCACTTGGCCGAAAGTTCCGACTTTCCCCAAAGAAAGCCTGCCATTTGCCGATGGCAGGCTTTCTTTGTTGCAGCGCAGCATCGCGATCTATTGGAATTATGACAGCGCGGTGGCCGGTTCTGTTAAGGTTCGGATCACGGCTCCTTAAATCGTGGCAAAAATTGGCGCTTTGGCCTATAGGAGAAAGACTTATCGGATTCGAGCCAGGGGGTCTGGCGGACGGCGCTGGAATTTGGGGATCCAATGGACGCACATGCGGCATTGCTGCGCGAATATCTGCCGATTCTCATGTTCTTGGGATTGGCGATCGTCTTGTCGGTTTTGATGGTTGTGGCATCGCTGATCATTGCGCGCCAGAAACCCGATACCGAAAAACTCTCCGCCTATGAATGCGGCTTCGAAGCCTTCGACGATGCGCGCCGTAAATTTGACGTGCGCTTCTATCTGGTCGCGATCCTGTTCATTATTTTCGACCTCGAAGTCGCGTTCCTATTCCCGTGGGCGGTATCCCTGGGTGAGATCGGCATGTTCGGATTCTGGTCGATGGTCGCCTTTTTGGGCGTGTTGACGATCGGCTTTGTCTACGAGTGGAAAAAGGGAGCTCTCGAATGGGAGTGATCGAAGCGCACGGAACCGGGCCTCTGCCGCCGGGCCCGGCGCAAGACGCGCTGTTGAAGGCTGCCGTCGACGACATCCAGGAAAAAGGCTTCGTCGTGGCACAGCTCGACAAGCTCGTCGGTTGGGCGCGCACGGGTTCACTGTGGCCGATGACTTTCGGGCTCGCCTGCTGTGCCGTCGAAATGATGCACACGGCCGCGAGCCGCTACGATCTCGACCGTTTCGGTATGGTCTTCCGCCCGAGCCCGCGCCAGTCGGACGTGATGATCGTCGCCGGCACGCTCACCAACAAAATGGCGCCGGCGCTGCGCAAGGTCTACGACCAGATGGCCGAGCCGCGCTGGGTGCTGTCGATGGGCAGCTGCGCCAATGGCGGCGGCTACTACCATTACTCCTACGCGGTGGTGCGCGGCTGCGACCGCATCGTGCCGGTCGATATCTACGTACCGGGCTGCCCGCCGACCGCAGAAGCGCTGCTCTACGGCATCATCCAGCTCCAGAAGAAGATCAAGCGCACCACGACGATCATGCGCTGAAGGGACAAAACGGTTCGCAACATGGCTGCGTATCTCGATCCATCGCTCGCCGCACTCGGCGACAAGATCAAAGCCGATCTCGGCGCCGACATTTTGGCCGTCGAAATCGACAAGGGCGAATTGTGCGTGACCGTCGCGCGCGCTTCGATCCTGCGCGTGCTTGGCCATCTGCGCGACGATGCGGACTGCAAGTTCGCCGCTCTCATGGATCTGTGCGGTGTCGATTGGCCCGAGCGTGTCGAGCGTTTCGACGTGGTCTACAATCTGCTGTCGATGCGCCACAATCGGCGCATCCGCGTGAAGCTCAGCACCGATGAAAACACGCCGGTCGAATCGGCTGTGGGGTTGTTCCCGTCGGCTGGCTGGTTCGAGCGCGAAGCCTGGGATCTTTACGGCATCTATTTCGCCAACCATCCCGATCTGCGCCGCCTGCTCACCGACTACGGCTTCGAAGGCCATCCGCTGCGCAAAGACTTCCCGCTCACGGGCTATGTCGAAGTGCGCTACGACGCGGCCGAACAGCGCGTGGTCTACGAGCCAGTGAAACTCACGCAGGATTTCCGCTCGTTCGATTTCCTGTCGCCGTGGGAAGGTCTTGGTCTCGCACAACTCGGCAAGTTGCCGGGCGACGAAAAAGCGGCCGCCCCTGCAGCACCGGTTGCGCCCGCGGCACCGGCCCCCGCAGCTCCGGCAAAGGCATAGACGCCATGGCTGAACCCACACTCGCGGCACCCTCTGGCGAACAGACCCCCGGCCAGGTTCGCATCAAGAACTATTCGCTGAATTTCGGGCCGCAACATCCGGCAGCGCACGGCGTGCTGCGCCTCGTGCTCGAACTCGACGGCGAAGTCATCGAGCGCGCCGATCCGCATATCGGACTTCTGCATCGCGGCACCGAGAAGCTGATCGAATACAAGACGTATCTGCAGGCCGTGCCCTATTTCGATCGGCTCGACTACGTGTCGCCGATGAACCAAGAGCACGCCTACGCGCTCGCGGTCGAGAAACTACTCGGCATCGAGGCACCCCCGCGCGCGCAGTATATACGCGTGCTCTATGCCGAAATCGGCCGCATCCTCAACCATATTCTGAACGTCACGACGTTTGCGCTCGATGTCGGCGCCATGACGCCGCTGCTGTGGGGCTTCGAAGAGCGCGAAACGCTGATGGAGTTCTACGAGCGTGTGTGCGGTGCGCGCCTGCATGCGGCCTATTTCCGACCCGGTGGGGTGAGCCAGGATCTGCCGCCGGGCCTGGCGGAAGATATGCTCAAATTCATCGCGCACTTCCCCAAAGTGCTCGACGACATCGAAAACCTGCTCACCGAAAACCGCATCTTCAAGCAGCGCACGGTGGATATCGGTGTGGTATCGAAGGCCGATGCATTGGCCTGGGGCTTTTCGGGGCCGATGGTGCGCGGCTCGGGCATTCCGTGGGATCTGCGCAAGGCGCAGCCCTACGACGCGTATGAGGCGATGGAATTCGACGTGCCGATCGGCAAGAACGGCGACTGCTACGACCGCTATCTCGTGCGCATGGACGAGATGCGCCAGTCGCTGCGTATCATGAGGCAGGCGATCGAGAAGATGCCGGGCGGGCCCGTCAAGACCGACGACCGCAAGGTGGCGCCGCCGCCGCGCGCCGACATGAAGCGCTCGATGGAAGCCCTCATCCACCATTTCAAGCTCTACACCGAAGGCTACCGCGTGCCGGCGGGCGAGACCTACACGGCCGTCGAAGCGCCCAAGGGCGAGTTCGGCGTGTATCTCGTATCGGACGGCACGAACCGGCCTTACCGCTGCAAAATCCGCGCACCGGGTTTTGCGTTTCTGCAGGCGATGGATTTTCTCGCCAAGGGCCACATGCTGGCCGACGTCGTCGCGATTATCGGATCGCTCGACATTGTTTTCGGAGAGATCGACCGATGAGTGGCGGCACTGCCCACGCCGAACAGCCTGCGACCTTCGCCTTCACGCCCGAAAATTTCGCTTGGGCGCAGAAGGTCATCGCCAAATATCCGCAGGGCCGCCAAGCAAGTGCGGTCCTGCCGCTTCTCGATCGCGCCCAGCGCCAGCATCGCAATTGGCTGCCGCGCGCGGCCATGGACTATGTGGCGGGCCTGCTCGACATGGCGCCGATCCGCGTCTACGAGGTCGCGACCTTCTATTCGATGTTCAATCTCGCCCCGGTTGGCGAATGGTTCCTGCAGGTTTGCACGACCACGCCGTGCTGGCTGCGCGGCTCGGACGAGGTGATGAAAGCGTGCGAGCGCAAGCTGCGCGTGAAAGCCACGGGCGATGCGAGCTTCCTGCATTCGGCTGACGGCAAATTCACGGTGCGCGAGGTCGAATGCTTGGGGGCGTGCGTCAATGCACCGGTCATCCAGGTCAACGACGATTTCTACGAAGATCTCGACGGCGCTTCGACCGAAAAGCTGATCGATGCTTTGGCGGCGGGCAATCCGCCGCCCAAGGGCCCCATGAACGGCCGCCAAGTTTCGATGCCGGCGGGCGGGCGCACGAGCCTGTTCCCGGTCCCTGCAAGCGGAGCCGAATGATGCTTCAGGACAAAGACCGCATTTTCACCAATCTTTATGCCGACGGTGACTGGGGCCTTGAGGGCGCGCGCAAGCGTGGCGATTGGGACGGCACCAAGGAGATTCTCCTCAAGGGCCGCGACTGGATCATCAAGGAGATCCAGGATTCAGGATTGCGCGGGCGCGGCGGGGCAGGGTTCCCGACCGGCATGAAATGGTCGTTCATGCCCAAAAAGTCCGACGGGCGGCCCCATTATCTCGTCGTCAATGCCGACGAGTCCGAGCCGGGGACGTGCAAGGATCGCGAGATCCTGCGCCACGATCCGCACAAGCTTGTCGAAGGCTGCCTGATCGCCGGTTTCGCGATGGGGGCCAACGCCGCCTACATTTATGTGCGTGGCGAGTTCTACAACGAATCCTCGAACCTCGAACGCGCTGTGCAGCAGGCGTATGCAGCAGGGTTGCTCGGGCCCGACGCGTGCGGCTCGGGCTGGCCGTTCGACGTGTATGTGCATCGCGGGGCAGGCGCCTATATCTGCGGCGAAGAAACCGCCCTCATCGAATCGCTCGAAGGCAAAAAGGGCCAGCCGCGCCTGAAGCCGCCGTTTCCGGCCGGCATGGGCCTTTATGGCTGCCCCACCACGGTCAACAACGTCGAATCGATCGCGGTTGCGCCGACAATCATCCGGCGCGGGGCGGCGTGGTTCGCAGGGATCGGGCGGCCCAAGAATTCGGGCACGAAGTTGTTCTGCATCTCGGGCCACGTCAACAAGCCTTGCACGGTCGAAGAGGCGATGAGCATTCCGCTCAAGGAACTCATCGAAAAGCATTGCGGCGGCGTGCGCGGCGGTTGGGACAATCTGCTTGGCATCATTCCGGGCGGTGCTTCGGTTCCGGTGCTGCCGAAATCGATCTGCGACACGGTGCTGATGGATTTCGACGCGCTGCGCGAAGTGCGTTCGGGCCTCGGCACGGCGGCTGTCATCGTCATGGACAAGTCGACCGACATCGTGAAGGCGATCGCACGCCTTTCGCGTTTCTACATGCACGAAAGCTGCGGCCAGTGCACGCCGTGCCGCGAGGGTACAGGCTGGCTGTTCCGAGTGATGCAGCGCATGGTCAAGGGCGAGGCAGAGCTCAAGGAAATCGACATGCTTGAGGAAGTCACGCGCCAGATCGAAGGCCACACGATCTGCGCGCTTGGCGATGCGGCGGCGTGGCCCGTGCAGGGCCTCATCCGCCATTTCCGGCCCGAGATGGAAATGCGCATTCAGAACTACAAAGCCTCGCGGCAACAGCCGCGCGCGGCGGCCGAGTAAAAAGGGACGAGACCGAGCATGCCGAAAGTTACCATCGACGGCGAAGCGATCGAAGTTCCGGCCGGGATCACGGTCCTGCAGGCGTGCGAGATCGCGGGCAAGGAAGTGCCGCGCTTCTGCTACCACGAGCGCCTGTCGGTCGCGGGCAATTGCCGCATGTGCCTGGTCGAGATGGAGAAGAGCCCGAAGCCCGTCGCGTCGTGCGCGATGCCGGTGGCCGAAGGCCAAGTCATCAAGACCGACACGCCGCTCGTCAAGAAGGCGCGCAACGGCGTGATGGAGTTCCTGCTCATCAACCATCCGCTCGATTGCCCGATCTGCGACCAGGGCGGCGAGTGCGACTTGCAGGACCAGGCCATGGCCTACGGCATGGACCGCGGCCGCTATCTCGAAAACAAGCGCGCCGTGCCCGACAAGGACATTGGCCCGCTCGTCAAAACCATCATGACGCGCTGCATCCACTGCACGCGCTGCGTACGCTTCTCGACCGAAGTGGCGGGTACGGAGGAACTCGGTGCCGTGTTCCGCGGCGAGCATATGGAAATCGACACTTATATTGAGAAGGCGCTGTCGAGCGAGCTCTCGGGCAACATCGTCGATCTTTGCCCGGTGGGTGCGCTCACGTCGAAGCCCTACGCCTTCAATGCGCGCCCTTGGGAGCTGCGCAAGACCGAAACGATCGACGCGTTCGACGCGCTCGGTGCGAGCATCCGTGTGGATGCGCGCGGGCCCGAAGTGCTGCGCGTCTTGCCGCGCCTCAACGAGGGTACGAACGAAGAGTGGATCGGCGACAAGACGCGCCACGCGATCGACGGCCTGCGTCGCCAGCGCCTCGACCGTCCCTATGTGCGCAAAGACGGCAAGCTGCAGCCGGCAAGCTGGGCCGAAGCGCTTGGTGCTGTTGCTGCCAAGCTCAAGGCGACGGCGCCTGCCAAGATCGCCGCTATCGCGGGCGACATGGCCGATTGCGAGGCGATGGCGGCTCTCAAGGATCTGATGGCCGGCCTCGGCAGCCCCAATCTCGACTGCCGCCAGGACGGTGCGAAGCTCGATCCGTTGCTGCGCGCAAGCTGGCTGTTCAACTCGACGGTCGCGGGCATCGAAGAGGCCGACGCGATCCTTTTGATCGGCACCAATCCGCGCTGGGAAAGCCCGGTTCTCAATGCACGCATCCGCAAGCGCTACCGCGCTGGCGGAGTCAAGATCGCGGCGATTGGGCCGCAGATCGATCTCACCTACAAATACGAATATCTCGGCGCAGGTCCTTCGAGCCTCTCCGACCTTCTCGCAGGCAAGATTTCGTTCGCCGAAACCTTGAAGGCCGCCAAGAAGCCGATGCTGATCCTGGGGCAAGGCGCGCTTGCGCGCGCGGACGGGGCGGCAGTACTCGCACTCGCACGCAAGCTTGCCGACGAATTCGGCTTCGTGGCCGAAGGCTGGAACGGCTTCAACGTGCTGCACACGGCAGCTTCGCGTGTCGGCGGCCTCGAACTCGGCTTCGTGCCGCAGGCGTTCGGGCGCGACGTCGCCGGTATTCTCGACGGGGCCGCGAACGGCGACATCGAATTTGTTTACCTGCTCGGGGCCGACGAATTCGACACGAACCGCCTCGGCAAGGCCTTTGTCGTCTATCAAGGCCATCACGGCGATGCGGGGGCCGCGCGCGCCGACGTGATCCTGCCGGGTTCGGCCTTCACCGAAAAGAACGCGACCTACGTCAACACCGAGGGCCGCTTGCAACATGCGCGCCTCGCCGTGTTCCCGCCGGGCGAGGCCAAGGAAGATTGGAAGATCTTGCGCGCTTTGTCCGAGCATGTCGGCAAGAAGTTACCCTATGACACGCTTGCGCAAGTGCGCGCCCGCCTCGAGGCGATCTCGCCCGTGTTCGCGACGCGCGACGTGCCGCAACCGGGCATCTGGGGTGCGTTCGGCAAGGAAGGGCCGGTCGACAGCGCCGCCTTCGTGTCGCCGATTTCGAACTACTACATGACCGATCCGATCAGCCGCGTGTCGGAAACGATGGCGGCCTGCACGCAGACCTATCTCGAAGCCCGCGCGGGCAGGACCGGTACGCATGGCTGAGGGCACCTTTCTGAGCATGGCGCTGACGGGCGCCTTGATACTGGGCCAGATCCTGCTGGTGACCGTGCCGCTGCTGCTTGCGGTCGCGATGCTCACCTATGCCGAGCGCAAGGTGATCGGCGCGATCCAGCTGCGCAAAGGCCCCAACGTCGTCGGGCCGTTCGGCCTGTTCCAGCCTTTCGCCGACGCGCTGAAGCTTCTCACCAAAGAAACCATTGTGCCCACAGGTGCAAACCGCATCGTGTTCATGATGGCGCCGATGCTCACGCTGCTGCTGAGCCTCGTCGCGTGGGCCGTCATCCCGTTCGATGCGGGCTGGGTCATCGCCGACATCAACGTCGGCATCCTCTATCTGTTTGCGATTTCCTCGCTCGGCGTCTACGGCATCATCATGGCGGGCTGGGCGTCGAACTCGAAATATGCATTCCTTGGCGCCATGCGCTCGGCAGCGCAGATGGTGTCCTACGAAGTCTCGATCGGCTTCGTGATTATCACCGTGCTTTTGTGCGTGGGCTCGCTGAACCTGTCGGACATCGTGAACGCGCAGAAGAACATGTGGTTCTTCATCCCGCTCTTCCCGATGTTCGTGATCTTCTTCGTGTCGGCCTTGGCCGAAACCAACCGGTCGCCGTTCGACCTGCCGGAAGGCGAGTCCGAAATCGTCGCGGGCTATTTCGTCGAATATTCGTCGATGAGCTTCGCGATGTTCTTCCTCGGCGAATACGCTGCGATGATCCTGATGAGCGGGATGACGGCGATCCTGTTCCTGGGCGGCTGGCTGCCGCCGTTCGACATCGCCCCGTTCAACTGGATTCCGGGCATCGTGTGGTTCGCACTCAAGACCGCCTTGTGCCTGTTCGTGTTCCTGTGGGTGCGCGCGACGATGCCGCGCTATCGCTACGACCAGCTCATGCGTCTGGGCTGGAAAATCTTTCTGCCGTTTTCGCTGTTCTGGGTCGTGGCCACAGCCGGGGTGCTGATGGCGACGGGCTGGATTCCGCGCTGAGAGGGAATGGACCGATGGCAGGCAATTTGAACCAAGGGGCCAAAGCGCTGCTGCTGTCCGAGCTGGTCTCGGGCATGGCGCTCACCTTGAAGTATTTCTTCAAGCCGAAGGTCACGCTGAACTACCCCTACGAAAAGGGGCCGATCAGCCCGCGTTTCCGCGGCGAACATGCGCTGCGCCGCTATGCGAGCGGCGAAGAACGCTGCATCGCGTGCAAGCTGTGCGAGGCCGTGTGCCCGGCCCAGGCGATCACGATCGAAGCGGAACCGCGCGCCGACGGCAGCCGGCGCACCACGCGCTACGACATCGACATGACCAAGTGCATCTATTGCGGCTTCTGCCAGGAAGCCTGCCCGGTCGACGCGATCGTCGAAGGCCCGAATTTCGAGTTCTCGACCGAGACGCGCGAAGAGCTCATGTACAACAAGGACAAGCTGCTTTCCAACGGCGACCGTTGGGAAACAGAGATCGCGCACAGCCTTGCTGCCGACGCACCCTATCGCTGAGCCCGGAGACGTTTAAGCCCCATGCTTGCCGCCATCGTCTTCTACGTCTTCGCCGCGATCCTGGTCGCGTCCGCCGCGATGGTCATCGTGGCGCGCAACCCCGTGCACTCGGTGCTGTTCTTGATCCTGTGCTTCTTCAACGCGGCGGGTCTGTTCGTGCTGATGGGTGCGGAGTTCCTGGCGATGATCCTGGTCGTCGTCTATGTCGGTGCGGTCGCCGTGCTGTTCCTGTTCGTCGTGATGATGCTCGACGTTGATTTCGTGAAGCTGCGCGAAGGCTTCGCGCGCTATCTGCCGGTGGGGGCCGCCGTCGGGCTCGTGCTCGCGGCCGAGCTTGTGTTCGTGCTCGCACCCTGGGCCTTCTCGGCCTCGGTGCCCGAGGCGATTTCGGTGCCGATCCCGGATCCCGGCCAGATCCACAACACGAAGGCAATCGGCCTCGTGCTCTATACCGACTATGCGTATCTCTTCCAGGCCGCGGGGCTCGTGCTGCTCGTCGCGATGGTGGGGGCGATCGTGCTGACCTTGCGCGACCGCGAAGGCGTGAAGCGCCAGTCGATCGCGCGCCAGGTTGCGCGCACACGCGCCGAGGGCGTTGAAACCGTTTCGGTCAAATCGCGCGAGGGGGTCGACGTCTGATGGAAATCGGTCTGGGCCATTATCTGACCGTGGCGGCGATTCTGTTCACGCTCGGCATTTTCGGCATCTTCCTCAATCGCAAGAACGTGATCGTGATCCTGATGTCGGTCGAGCTGATGCTGCTCGCCGTGAACATCAATCTCGTCGCGTTTTCGACGCATCTGGGCGATCTCGTCGGCCAGGTTTTCGCACTGTTTGTGCTGACGGTTGCGGCCGCCGAAGCTGCCATCGGTCTTGCGATCCTCGTCGTATATTTCCGCAATCGCGGCACGATCGAGGTCGAAGACATCAACATGATGAAGGGTTGAGGGGGAAGAGCCCGCATGTACGCCGCCGCCATCTTCCTGCCGCTGATCGGGTTCGTGCTGGGCAGCCTTGCCCTCATGTCTTCGTTCCCGCCCGCAACCCGCGACCGCGTGGCGCAGATCGCCACCTCGGCCTGCGTGTGCTTGGCCGCCCTGTTCTCGCTTGTCATCTTCTATCAAGTCGGCATCAAGGGCGAGACGCGCACGGTTGAGCTGTTCACCTGGATCGAGTCCGGCGCTTTCGTCGCCAATTGGGCGCTCAAGTTCGATGCGCTGTCGGCGACGATGCTGTGCGTCGTCACGATCGTCTCGTCGATGGTGCATGTCTATTCGATCGGCTACATGTCGGAAGACAAGTCGATCCCACGCTTCATGTCGTATCTGTCGCTGTTCACCTTCTTCATGCTGATGCTGGTGACAGCCGACAATTTCATCCAGATGTTCTTCGGCTGGGAAGGCGTGGGCCTTGCCTCGTATCTGCTGATCGGCTTCTGGTACGACAAGGACAGCGCCAACGAAGCCTCGATCAAGGCGTTCCTCGTGAACCGTGTCGGCGATTTCGGTTTTGCCCTCGGCATCTTCGGCGTGTTCCTGATGTTCGGCTCGGTGCAGTTCGCCGACGTGTTCGCGGCCGCTCCGCAGATGGTCGGCAAGACGATCGAGTTCCTGTCCTGGGAGTTCGACGCTCTGACGACCTTGTGCTTGCTGCTGTTTGTCGGCGCCTGCGGCAAGTCCGCACAGCTTTTCCTGCACACATGGTTGCCCGACGCGATGGAAGGCCCCACGCCGGTGTCGGCCCTCATCCATGCGGCCACGATGGTTACGGCGGGCGTGTTCATGGTCTGCCGCCTGTCGCCGATGTTCGAATATGCGCCCACGGCCCTTGCGGTCGTGACCGTCGTGGGTGCTTCGACGGCTCTGTTCGCGGCCTCGGTCGGCCTCGTACAGAACGACATCAAGCGCGTGATCGCCTATTCCACTTGCTCGCAGCTCGGCTACATGTTCTTCGCTGCCGGCGTCTCGGCCTATCCGGCCGCGATGTTCCATCTCACCACGCACGCTTTCTTCAAAGCGCTGCTGTTCTTGGGTGCCGGCTCCGTGATCCATGCGCTGCACCACGAGCAGGACATGCGCAAGATGGGCGGCAACGTCCACACCAAGATCAAGACGACCTACATTCTGATGTGGATCGGCTCGCTTGCATTGGCAGGCATGGGCATTCCCGGCATTGGCGGTTTTGCCGGCTTCTACTCCAAAGACATCATCATGGAGAGCGCTTGGGCCGTCGAAACCGGTGTGGGACGCTACGCTTTCTGGCTCGGCATTGCGGCCGCGACGATGACGGCGTTCTATTCGTGGCGCCTCATCTTCATGACTTTCCATCGCGCACCCGCGACCGACCATCACGCGACCGACCATGCGCACGAAAGCCCGACCGTGATGCTGGTCCCGCTCTATGTGCTGGCTTTCGGCGCGTTGTTCTCGGGCGTCGCACTCGCCCCCTTGTTTGTGGGCGACGGCCACAATGCCTTCTGGGGCTCGGCCATTCTTTCGCTGCACGACACGGTTGAGCATGCGCACCACGCCCCGCATTGGATTCCACCGCTGCTCGTGGCGGTCGGCTTGGGCGGGATCGGGCTTGCCTACGGCTTCTATATCCGCGATCCGAACCTTCCGCGTCGTCTGGCGAAGGAATTCCAGGGTTTCTACCTGTTCCTTTTGAACAAGTGGTATTTCGACGAGCTCTACAACCGCATCTTCGTGCGGCCCTCTTTCTTGATCGGCCGTTTCTTCTGGAAGCAGGGCGACGGGCAGGTCATCGACCGCGGCGGCCCGGATGCTCTGGCCGCCGGCACGCTGCGTCTGGCGCAGCGCGCGAGCCTGCTGCAGACCGGCTATCTCTATCACTACGCCTTCGCGATGCTGATCGGCATCGTGCTCCTTGCCACCTGGTACGTGCTGCGCGCGGGCCACTGAGAGACCCATGACCGACTGGCCGATCCTTTCCCTCGTGACGTTCCTGCCGCTGGCGGGTGCCGTCTTCATTCTGGCCGTGAACGGCGACGAAGCGAGCGTGGCGCGCAATGCGCGCTGGGCCGCCTTGTGGACCTCGCTGGTCGTGTTCGTCGTTTCGCTGCCTTTGTGGTTCGCGTTCGACCGCACGAATGCGGGCTTCCAGTTCGTCGAACGCAGCGTTTGGATCCCAGGCTACGGGATCGGCTACCATATGGGCGTAGACGGCATTTCCGCCCCCTTCATTCTGCTCTCCACCTTCCTCACGCCGCTTTGCATTCTCGCGAGCTGGCATGTGCAGACGCGCGTGCGCGAATACATGGTGGCGTTCCTCGTGCTCGAGACCTTCATGGTCGGCACGTTCGCTTCGCTCGATCTTTTGCTGTTCTACGTGTTCTTCGAAGCCGTGCTGATCCCGATGTTCCTCATCATCGGCGTGTGGGGCGGCAAGCGGCGCGTCTACGCGGCGTTCAAGTTCTTCCTCTACACACTCGCGGGTTCGGTGCTGATGCTGGTCGCGATGCTGGCCATCTACTGGCAGACCGAGACCACCAACATCGTCGATCTGCTCGAGTATGATTTCCCGGCCCCGATGCAGACCTGGCTGTGGCTCGCCTTCTTCGCGTCCTTTGCGGTCAAAGTGCCGATGTGGCCGGTGCACACGTGGCTGCCCGACGCGCACGTCGAAGCGCCCACGGCCGGCTCCGTGATCCTTGCGGGCGTGCTGCTGAAGATGGGGGGCTACGGCCTCATCCGCTTCTCGGTGCCGATGTTCCCGGCCGCGAGCGAGCTCTTCACGCCGCTCGTGTTCACGCTCTCGATCGTGGCCGTGATCTACACCTCGCTTGTGGCGCTCGTGCAGGAAGACATCAAAAAGCTCATCGCCTATTCGTCGGTGGCGCATATGGGCTTTGTGACGCTCGGCATCTTCGCTGGCACGCGCCAGGGTGTGGAAGGTGCGATGTTCCAGATGATCTCGCACGGCGTGGTGTCGGGCGCTTTGTTCTTGTGCGTCGGCGTGATCTACGACCGGCTGCATACACGCGAGATCGCACGCTATGGCGGGCTCGTGCATCGCATGCCCGCCTATGCGACCGTGTTCATGGTGTTCACCATGGCTTCGGTCGGTCTGCCGGGTACTTCGGGGTTTGTGGGCGAGTTTCTGGTGCTGACCGGCACGTTCGAGGCTTCGACCTGGGCCGCGGCCCTTGCCTCGACAGGCGTGATCTTGGGTGCCGCCTACATGCTCTATCTCTATCGCCGCGTGATCTTCGGCAAGTTCGTGCATGCCGATCTGCAGACGATGCCCGATCTTTCTTTGCGCGAGAAACTGATCTTCGCGCCCTTGATCGTCGGCACGCTGTGGCTCGGCATCCAGCCGCAGCCGGTGCTGAACATGCTCGGGCCTTCGGTGCAGAACATCGTTGAGCGCTACGACGTGGCGCGCGAGCAGAACCGCCTCAACAGCCACGCCCAAGCGGCGGAGCAGCGCCAATGACCGATCTCTATTTCTCAGCCGCCCTGCCGGAATTGCTGCTGGCCTTCTCAGGCCTCGCCTTGCTGATGCTCGGCGTGTTTATGGGCCCGAATTCGACACGGCTCGTATCCTGGCTCGCGGTTGCCGTTCTTCTCGTGGCGAGTGTTTTGGCGCTCACGCCCGAGGCGAGCCGCACGACGGCCTTCTCGGGCCTCTTCGTGGCCGATCCGTTTGCAAGCTTCGCCAAAGTGCTCGCCTTCCTCGCGACGGCCGCGACGATCGTGATGGGCCTCGAGTTCAACCGCCGCGAGGGTTTCGACCGTTTCGAATATCCGGTGCTGATGATCTTCGCGGCCCTCGGTATGTCGATGATGGTGTCGGCCAACGACCTCATGTCCCTCTATATGGGCCTCGAGCTGCAGAGCCTCTCGCTTTACGTGCTGGCCGCGTTCCGGCGCGACAGCGTGAAGGCGACCGAGGCGGGCCTCAAATACTTTGTGCTCGGCGCTTTGTCGTCGGGCCTCTATCTCTACGGCGCATCGCTGATCTACGGCTTCTCGGGCACCACGAACTTCGAAACGCTGGCAGCTTCCATGATCGACCAGGCCGGCGCCGTGCCGCTCGGTGCGATGTTCGGCATCGTGTTCGTGTCGGCCGCCTTGGCCTTCAAGATCTCGGCGGCCCCGTTCCATATGTGGACGCCGGACGTGTACGAGGGCGCACCCACGCCCGTTACCGCGTTTTTCGCGGCCGCCCCGAAGGTCGCTGCGATCGCCTTGTTCGCGCGCGTGCTGGTCGAGCCGTTCGGCCCGCTTGCGAAAGACTGGCAGCAAATCATCGTTTTCATCGCAATCGCCTCGATGTTGATCGGTGCTTTTGCGGCGATCGCGCAGACCAACATCAAACGCCTGATGGCCTACAGCTCGATCGGCCATATTGGCTATGCGCTCGTTGGCCTGTCGGCGGGCGACGAGACGGGCGTGCGCGGCGTGCTCGTGTACATGGCGATTTATCTGGCCATGAACCTCACCGCGTTTGCGGCCATCCTGTGCATGAAGCGCGAGGGCAAGATGGTCGAGACCATTTCCAACCTTGCGGGCCTTGCGCGCACCCAGCCTTTGGTCGCCGCTGCCCTTGCCATCGCCATGTTCTCGATGGCCGGCATTCCGCCTCTGGCCGGGTTTTTCGGCAAGCTCTATGTCTTCCTGGCCGCTGTTTCGGCCGGGCTCTATGCGTTGGCGGTGATCGGCGTGCTCGCCTCGGTCGTCAGCGCCTACTATTATTTGCGCATCGTGAAGATTATGTATTTCGACGCGCCCGTCGGTGTGGGTTTCGACCGTGGCCTCGATGCAGGGCCGGCGGCCGTGCTCGGCGTGGGGGCGGCCTTCACGCTGCTGTTCTTCGCATGGCCTGCACCGCTTGTGGGGGCGGCGTCGGTTGCGGCCGCCGCCTTGTTCGGCGGATGAGCGTAGTGCAAGCGGCCCTGCCGCTGCTGCCGCCGGCCTATCGCCTGATCGCGCTCGAAAGCGTCGGTTCGACCAACGATGCCGCGCGCGCTTTGGCGGCCGAAGGTGCCGAGGACGGCACGCTCGTCTGGGCGCGCGAACAGACCTCGGGCCGTGGCCGCCAGGGCCGCGACTGGACCTCGCCCCCTGGCAATCTTTATTGCTCGCTCGTGCTGCGCCCCGATTGCCCGACGCGCGAAGCAGCCCAGCTTGCGTTCGTTGCGGCCTTGGGCGTGGCTGGCATGGTCGGCAGCCATGTGCCCCCGCTGGTACCCTTGCGCTTCAAGTGGCCGAACGACGTGCTGCTCGGCAAGGGCAAGATCGGCGGCATCTTGATCGAAGCCGAAGGGCAGGGCGACCGGCTCGACTGGATGGTGCTTGGCGTGGGCGTGAATCTCGCTTCGCACCCCGACCAAACGCGATTTCCGGCGACTGACATCCGTGCCGAGACCGATACGAAGGTCTCGGCCGAAGAAGCGCTCATCGGTTTTTCGCGCCATTTCCTCACCTGGACCAATCGCTGGCTCGAAGACGGCTTTGCGCCCATCCGCGAAGCGTGGCTCGCGCGCGCCGCCTTCAAAGGCGAGACGATCGAGGTGCGCTTGCCGAACGAAACCTTGACCGGCCGCTTTGTCGATCTCGACGCGAGCGGCGTGCTCTTGCTCGAAACGCCGCAAGGAATTCGCAGCGTGACGGCGGGCGACGTGCATATGGCGGGAGCGTAGGGTCATGCTGCTGGTCGTGAATTCCAACAATACCAACACCGTGTTCGGCGCTTTCGAGGGCCAGACCAAGCGCGCCTCGTGGCGTATTTCGACCGACCCCAAACGCACGGCCGACGAATACGCGGTGTGGCTCACCCATCTGATGGCGCTTGAGGGCATGGCGCTTTCGCAGATCGCGGGCGTGGTCGTGTCGAACGTCGTGCCGCAGGCTATGTTTAATCTGCGCGATTTCTGCCGCCGCTACGCCAAGGCCGATCCGGTCGTGGTCGGCGAGCCGGGTACCCGCTACGGCATCGAGATCAAGATCGACCGCCCGGAAGAAGCGGGGGCCGACCGCATCGCCAATGCGGTGGGGGCCCGCGGCCGCTACCGCATGCCGGGCGTCGTGATCGATCTCGGCACGGCCACCACGTTCGACGTGCTCGACCAAGACGGGAATTATTGTGGCGGCACAATCAGTCCGGGCATCAATCTCGCCTTCGAAGCGCTTTACATGGGGGCGGCCAAACTGCCCCGCATCGAGATCCGCCGCCCCGCCAAGACGATCGGCACCTCGACCGTGGGCGCCATGCAGTCCGGCATTTTCTGGGGCTATGTCGGCCTCATCGAAGGGCTCGGGCGGCGCATCGAAGACGAGCTCGGCTTGAAGCCGACCTTCATCGGCACCGGCGGCCTCATCTCGATCGTGGCCGAACACACCAATCTCATCCAGCATGTCGATCCGGACCTCACGCTCAAAGGCCTCGTCGATATCTACGCCATGAACCGCAATCAATGAGCGGCGATCCGGGCCTCTATTTTCTGCCGCTCGGCGGTTCGGGCGAGATCGGGATGAATCTCAATCTCTACCGCTACCGCGGCAAGTGGCTGATGGTCGATCTCGGCGTGACCTTCGGCGAAGGCAGCGGCAGCGGCGTCGACGTGATCATGCCGGACCCGAGCTTCATCGCCGAACGGCGCGAAGATCTGCTGGGCCTCGTGCTCACGCATGCGCACGAGGACCATTTGGGGGCCGTGCAGTATCTGTGGCCGCTGCTGCGCTGCCCGATCTACGCGACGGGATTTACGGCTTCTTTCCTCAAGCGCAAGCTGCTCGAAACCGATTTCGCGCGCGACGTGCCGATCCACGTGCTCGAACAGGGGGCCAAGTTTCGCCTCGGCGATTTCGAAATCGAATACATCCACATCACGCACTCGATCCCGGAGCCCAACGCGCTCGCGATCCGCACGCCGGCCGGCACCATTCTGCATACCGGCGACTGGAAGCTCGACGACATGCCGATGCTCGGGCCCGTGACCGACGAAGCCGCCTTCCGCCGCGTGGGCAACGAAGGCGTTTTGGCTCTCGTCGGCGATTCGACCAACGCGATCAAGGACGGCACGTCCGGCTCAGAAGGCAGCGTTGCCGTCGAACTCGAAAAGCTTATCGCCCAAGCGCCGAACCGTGTGGCGGTGGCGTGTTTTGCGTCCAACGTCGCGCGTGTGGAAAGCGTGGCGCGGGCAGCCAAAAAGGCGGGCCGTGAATGCGCGCTCGTGGGCCGCTCGCTGTGGCGCATCTACGAGGCTGCGCGCGAGAACGGCTATATGCGCGACCTGCCGCCGTTCTTGACCGAGAGCGACGCAGGCTACGTGCCGCGCGAGCGCATTGTGATGCTGTGCACGGGCTCGCAGGGCGAACCGCGCGCTGCACTTTCGCGTATCGCCGAAGACCAGCACCCGCACGTAGTGCTCGAAGACGGCGACTGGGCGCTGTTTTCCTCGCGTACGATTCCGGGCAACGAGAAGCCGATCGGCCATCTGCAGAACCAACTGATGCGCCTCGGCGTCAAAGTCATCACCGACCAGGATGCGCCGATCCACGTGTCGGGCCATCCGTGCCGCGACGAGCTTGCCGCGATGTACCAGTGGATTCGTCCGCGCATCGCGATCCCCGTGCACGGTGAGGCTCTGCACATGCGCGCCCATGCGGCCTTGGCGCGGGACTGCCAGGTGCCTTATGCGCTGGTGCCCGAGAACGGCCAGATCATAAGGCTCGACGCGCCCGGCGGCCCGGTCGTGGCCGAGCATGTGCAGGCCGGGCGCTGGGGCGTGGACGGCGACCGCCTGCTGCCGATGGACGGGGCGATCGTGCGCGGCCGCGCCAAGCTTCTGTGGAACGGTGCGGTCGTTGCGACCGTCGTCGTCGATCGCCGCGGTCGCCTCATGTCCGAGCCGCGCATTTCGGCCCCCGGCTTGATCGACCCGAGCGAACCCGACGATCTCGCCGACGATTTGATCGAGACCGTGCGCGGGGCCGTGGCACGCTGCCCCGACAAAGCCGGCGACGACGTGCTGGCCGAGGCCGCTCGGCGGGCGATCAGGAAATTGATCCACAATCGCCGCGGCAAAAAGCCGCTTGCCGAGATTCACGTGGTTCGGCTCTGAACCCGCGACAATAGGTTACCAAGCGCGACGGAAACCTATTTATCCCATTGAAACAAAGCAATTGTCTCCTCAAGCGCGTTTTTCGGGTTGCGTTGCCCAAGAAATCGCCAGGAACAACCTCTTCACGATTTCAAACAGCGCAGCCGCATTATTCGGCCTTAGTTCCTATATTGGCATATTTTTGACTTGCGCAAAAGTCGCTTTATGGCAGGCTTGAATCGGCCTCGAAATTTGCGTGCCGCGAGAATTCGAATGCATAGCAACGCCGCTTTGATCCTGATCGACATGCAGCGCGGCATGCTGCCCGAAAACACGGGGCCGCGAAACAACCCGCAGGCCGAAGACAATATGGAACGGCTGCTGGCGCATTGGCGCAGCCAGCACCGGCCCGTCGTGCATGTGCGGCATATGTCGCGCACGTCCGGCAGTCCTTTTTGGCCTGGTGCGCCGAACTGCGATTTCCAGCCGCGTTTTGCGCCCCTCGCGTCCGAACACCGGATGGAGAAGAATGTCGCCGACGCCTTTGCCAATAGTGGGCTGGAGCGCTGGCTGCGCCTGCGCGACATAAGCGATCTGGTCGTCGTCGGCGTCAGCACCAACAATTCCGTGGAGGCAACTGTGCGGGCCGCGAGTTGCCTCGGCTTCGGCGTGACGTTGCCTGACGACGCCTGCTACACCTACGACAAGACGGACTATCGAGGGGCAGTTCGCCCGGCCGCCGAGTGGCACCTCATGGCGCTGTCGAACCTGCAGGGCGAATACGCAACGATACGATCGACCGGCGAGATTTTGGCCTAGCGCCGCGTTTGCGGGCGCCGCGCGTTTCTAGTCGCAGAGCACTGTGACCCCGACCGGCGTGTGGGACGGATAGGGCACGATTTTGCGATCGGGTGCCGTAGCATAGCTTGATCGCCTAGCTGGGTCTCGAAGCCGCACCGGCGACGCACGCGCGGACGTGAGCGGTGCGAGACGATGGGGGCGGCGCCTGCCTACAAATCGAAGCCGAGCAGGCGGCGCACTTCCACCGCCAAGACGCCGTCGGCCGATCCGAGTTCGTCGAGGATCGTAAAATGGTTGTGGCCTGGCAGTTCCCGCAAGCGGCAATCGATGCCCGAGGCACGGCACGCGGCGGCGTAGTCCGCCGATTGGCGGCGCAGTTCGGGCAATTCGTTGGCGCCCACGCTCACGGCAAGCCGTGCGTGCGGCGGCGGCAGGCGATGGATCGGGCCAAGCGCGGAAACGTCGTCGGGCGTGAGGCCGAGCTTGTCGTTTACGAAGCAAAGCCGCATCGGCTCGAGATCGAAAATGCCGCTGATTGCAAGGCAAGCCGATACGCCGGGCAGGTGCTGGGCAAGGGCTGCCAGTTGCCCGCCCGCCGACCAGCCTGCAACGCAGAGGCGCAGCGGATCCGCACCGACAGTGCGGCGCAAGCCGGTGAGGTGGGCAATCGCGGTCGCGACGTCGCCGACAATTTCGGCAAGCTTGGCTTCGGGGGCAAGGCGATAGCCCGTGAACGCCACGTGCACGCCGCATTCGACGAGGCCGAGCGCAAGTGCCGAAAAAGCTTCGCGGGAATGCTGCGGATAGTGCCAATAGCCGCCATGCACGAACAGCAAGGTCGGCGCACCCGCAACGCCGCAATCGAAAAAGTCGGTCGCTTGGCGCGGATGGGCACCCCACGCCTGGTCGATGAGGGCCGGGTGCAGGCGGCGATAGGCTGCACTGCGCACGCGCCAGCTTTCGAGAATGGCGGCCGTGTCGGGCACGGCCGCTCCGTTCTGGTAGGCGCGGTCGAGCGTCGCACGGTCCATGTCGCGATAGAGGGCGCCACGATCGACAGGCATGGGCCGTGCGGCGTCGATGTCGGTCACGGCAGTTTGCGCTCGGCCAACGGCGGCAGGAACGCGTCGGTGTAGAGTTCCGACGCGGGCCGCGGTGCGGGCAGTTCGAACGCTTCGGTCAGCAACGCGTTGAGCTTGGCAAGGCGATCTGCATTGACGACGCTGACCCCTTCGGCCTTCACATGCGGGGTCACGATCGCGCGCTCGATCATGAAGCGGAAGCGGTCGGCCTCGACCTGCGGATTGATCGTGGGATCGCGGCGGGCGACGGCTTGGACGGCCGCCGGCACGTCGGCGAGCGCGTCGCGCATGCCCGCCATCGTCGCGCGCAGGAAGCGGCGGATCGTGTCGGGATTGCGCTGGGCGTAGTCGGCCGTGACGATGATGCCGTTGCCGAGCAGTTCGAACCCGTGCTCGCTAATTGGGAACAGCACGATGTCTTCGGGTTTCTGACCCAGCGCCAGCAGATTGAAATAGGTCGTGGAGGCAAACGCCGTCACGGCTTCCGCGCCGCCGCGTGCAAGCAGCGCATCGCGCAAGGCCGGCTGCACGGTCAGCCACTCGATCTTGCTGCTGTCGATGTTGTTGACGCGCGCGAGCACGTTCCACATCGGTCGGATGATGTCGCCGTTCAGGGTTGCGATCTTCCTGCCGGAGAGATCCGAAAGCGACTTGATGCCGGTGCTGCGCAGCGTGACCATCGCGTGCATGCCGCGATCCATGTAGAGGAACACGGTCGTGAGTTTGAGGTTCGGATTGGCCGTGTTCCATTGGGCGAGCAGGTTGGGGTCGCCGAGGCCCATGTCGTAGGCACCGGCCGCGACTTTGCTCATCGCGTCGCCCGAGCCGAAGCCGCGGTCGATCGTGACGTTGAGGCCCTCGCGCTGGAAATAGCCCTTGTCGGCCGCGATGAACCACGGCGTTTGGTGCGGCTGCGGCGCCCAATCGAGCGTGAGGCGGATATTGGTCGGCGCTTGCGCGCTTGCGGCAGTCGCAAGCCCAAGCCCGACGGCAAGGCCCATCAAGGCTGCGGCGAAAAAGCGGCGGTTGGGTGCTGCGGTCGGCATGGTTCCTCCAGGGGATGGTTTGTTCGGAACTTGGCCCGCCGAATTAAGCATTTAATGTGCCACGCACTCCTCGGAAGGTCGGCGCTTCTGGCACGCGCATTGCCTGCCGATTGCGGCGTTCGACAGGGAGAGAACCATGGCAAAACACGGCGATATCGCGATTCCGACCAGCGGCGACTATGTTTTGCGCCGTGCGCGCGTGCCGAGCTGTTTTTTCCGCGAGCCCGTACCGGGGCTGGTTGCCGACGGCGAGGGCAGCTTTATGGTCGATCTCAAAATCGCGGGCGGAAAGTTTGCGGCGATCGTCCCGACGGGCACAGTCGATTTCGGGGGGGTGGCGTCGGTCGATGTCGAGGGGCGCCAAGTGTGGGCGACCCTCATCGACATGCACACGCATCTCGACAAGGGCCAGGTCATTCCGCGTGCGATGCCTGACGGCACGCTCGACGGCGGCATGACCGGCACCTTCGAAGACCGCAAGCGCTGGACGCATGCCGACATGCGCACGCGCATGGAATTCGGCCTGCGGTGCGCTTACGCGCACGGCGTGTCGGCGATTCGCACGCATCTCGATTCGGTCGACGACAAAGTCGGCCTTAGCTACGAAGTGTTTTCCGAACTTCGTGCGGCGTGGGCGGGGCGCGTCGAATTGCAGGCCGTCGGCTTGTCGCCGCTGACGTTTTTCCGCAAAGACTGGGGCCGCGAACAGGCCGACCGCGTTGCTTCCCTCAAAGGCATACTCGGCGGCACCACCGACGCGATCGGCCATTTCGACGGTGCTGCCAACCACGAGCTCGCCGATCTGCTCGATCTGTTTTTCGAGATCGCGGGCACGCGCAATCTCGACGTCGATCTGCATGCCGACCAGTCGGACAATCCGGCCGCCTATTCGCTGCCGCTGATCGCGGAATCGGTATTGCGCACCGGCTACAAGGGCCGCGTGGTGGCAAGCCACTGCGTCAATCTCGCACTCCAGCCCGACGACGTGATCGCGCGCACGATCGAACTGTGCGCCAAGGCCAAGATTATGTTCGTCACGTTGCCCACGCCGATGATGTATCTGCAGGACCGCAAACCCGGCCGTACGCCGCGCTGGCGCGGCGTTACGGCAGCGCAAGAGCTGCTGGCGGCCGGAATTCCGGTTGCAATCGGCGGCGACAATTGCCGCGATGCATGGTTCCCGTTCGGCGACCACGATATGGTCGACACGGTCCAGCAGTCGGTGCGCGTGTTCCAGCTCGACGCGCCCGTGGCCCAGGCCGTGGCGATGGCGGGGCCCATCCCGTCGGCGATCGTGGACGAGCCGCGTGTCGGCTGGATCGAGGTGGGGGCCGCCGCGCGTCTGATCCTGTTCAAGGCGCGCACGCTCAACGAGCTTATGTGCCGTGCGCAAGCCGACCGCATCGTGCTGAACAACGGTCGCCGCGTGACCGACGGGGTACCCGAGTATTCGGAGCTCGACGCGATCATGTGAGGGTGGCGGTGCCGTAAAAAATGTAACGCAAACGCCATCGAATTTTTTCGTTTGTACACGAATTATTAACCGGCAATGGGCTTATTTTTGGGCCTTCAAGGAGGGTTGAAAAATGGGTGCCAAGTCCGTCGCCAGTCGCATCATGTTGCTCTTTGCAGCTGCTGCTTGCGGTATCGTCGCGTTCAGCGTCGTGCAGATCTGGGGGGCCGCCGCGCGCTACAAGGCGAGCGTCGCCGCCCAGCAGCTGACGCAGACCGACCAGGCGCTGTTCGAGACCTTGACCTTTGTGCGCAACAGCCGCGGGCGCATCCAGACTCTGCTGCAGACGCAAGATCAGCCGCAAACCGCGATCGCCGATATCCGCGCGCAGAACGACAGGCTGATCGCCAATTCGCTGGCGCTGTTTTCCGCCCTGAACGTCCAAGACCAAAAGCGCCATAGCGATGCGCTGGCCGCCGCTTCGGCCGCTGCCGCGCGCGAAGTGGGCGCCCTCGACCGCGAAATGGCCAAGCCGCGCAATCAGCGCGTGCTCGCCAATCTCAAGGTATGGGACGACGAGGTGCTGAAACTGACCGAGGCGATCGACGCTGCGTCGAACGCGGTTTCGGTCGATGTGCGGCTCACCGACGGGTTCTTTGCCGAGGCCGTCCAGATTCGCAAGGTCGCCTGGAACATCCGCTCCAATTTCGGCCTGCAATGCTCGTTCCTGCGCCCGATCGTGGCGGCGGGCGGGGCTTTGAACGACGCGCAGAAGCAGCGCCTGGGCGAATTGCGCGGCATTTCGAACAACGGTTTCGAAATGCTCGACGAAATCTACGCGCGCAAGGACATTCCGCAGGCGGTCGTCGCACTCACCAAAATCGCCAAGGACGAAGTTGCGCGCGCCTTTTCGCTGATGGACCCCGTGGTGGCCAAGCTCACCGGCGGCGGGCAGGCGGTGGTGCCGGCGCAGGATTGGACGGCGATGTGCAACGACCCGTTCGAAGAGATCGTCGCGATCGGTTTCAAAGCGCTCGAACTTGCCACCTTGCGCGCGCAGGACGCCGAGACGGCGGCGCGCAACGATCTCATCGCGCAGTCGGGCGTGTTGCTGGCAGCCCTCGCGCTAGCGGGCATCGCGTTCTGGACGATCCGCAGCCGCCTCGTGCGGCCCATCGCCATGCTGATGCCCGCAATCGGACGCCTGTCGGAGCGCGACTATCGCACGGCCGTTCCAGCCTGGCGCCATGCCGACGAATTCGGACGCATGACGGCGGCACTCGAAACGCTGCGCCAAAGTGCGGCAAAGGCCGAAGAGCTTGCCGACGCGCAGGAAGCCGCGCGCCAATCGCAGCTTGCGCGCGCGCAAGCGCTCGATGCGCTGTGCGCCGGCCTCAGCGCCGAAGCGGCCGAAATCCTAAAGAAGCTCGGCGGCTCGGCCGACGGCCTCAAAGACACCGCCGACACGATGCGCATGATCGCAGCGGCATCGAGCAAAAACGCCGGCGTGGTTGCCGCCGCAGCCTCCGACGCCACCAACAACGTGCAGTCGGTTGCGGCCGCGACCGAGCAGCTGACCGCGTCGATCCGCGAAATTTCCGCGCGCGTGCAGTCGAGTGCGAAAGACGCGCGCTCGGCCGTCGATCAGGCGCAGGAAACCGCGCGCATTGTCGACGATCTTTCGACGGGGGCCCAGCAGATCGGCGACGTCGTGAAGCTGATCTCCGACATTGCAGGCCAGACCAATCTCCTGGCTCTCAATGCCACGATCGAGGCGGCCCGTGCGGGCGATGCGGGCAAGGGTTTTGCCGTGGTGGCCTCCGAGGTCAAAAACCTCGCCTCGCAGACCGGGCGTGCGACCGAAGAGATCACGCGCAAAGTGGCCGACATCCAGGCATCGACACGCAAGACGGTCGACGCGATCGCCGAGATCACGGCCGCGATCCGCAACATCGACGGCAGTTCGACCGCGATCGCGGCCGCCATCGAAGAGCAGGGCGGGGCCACGCAGGAAATCGCACGCAGCGTCCAGCACGCGGCCATCGGCACGCAGCAAGTCACCGACAATGTCGGGGAGGTCGCCAAATCGAGCCAGCAGACCGAAACGGCGGCCGACGAGGTGATCGATGCTGTGTCGGGCCTCACGGCGGATTCGGGCAAGCTGCGCGGCGTGGTCGAAGGCTTCCTCGACAAGATCAAGGCCGCGTAAGGCCGGGGGTTTGATCGCCTGGAATTGATCGGGGGCCGGGCCGGTGCTATCTGTTGCGACATGATCGGACGTTTGAACCATGTCGCCATCGTGGTGCCGGACCTTGCGGCCGCGACCAAGACCTATGCGGGCACGCTGGGGGCCCGCGTGTCGGCGCCCGTCGACATGCCCGCACATGGGGTCACCACCGTGTTCGTCGAGCTTGCCAACACCAAGATCGAGCTTTTGCATCCGCTGGGCGAGGGCTCGCCCATCGCGAAGTTTCTGGCCGACCATCCGTCGGGCGGCATGCACCATGTGTGCTACGAAGTCGATGACATCTTCGCAGCACGCGACCGGTTGAAGGCCGAGGGTGCACGCGTGCTCGGCGACGGCAATCCGAAGATCGGTGCGCACGACAAGCCCGTGCTGTTCCTGCATCCCAAGGATTTTTGCGGCACGCTGGTCGAGCTCGAGCAGGCATGACCGCCGTCACCGGCATCGCCATGTATCTCGTGATCTGGTGGATCGTGCTGTTTGCGATCCTGCCCTTCGGCGTGCGCCCCACGACCGAACCCGGCGGGCGCGGCCAAATGACCGGTGCGCCCGAAAAGCCGATGATGCTGAAGAAAGCCCTATGGACGACGCTCGCAGCGGCGATCGTCTGGGGGCTGATTTTTGCGGTTGTTCAGTCGGACTTGCTGCCGGTGCGCGACGCGCTGGTACTGCCGCCCCCGCCTGCACGCTAAAGCCCGCACGTTCGTAACCGTCGCAGGCCCTAGAAACACCGAAGCCCGGTGCCCATTCAATGGGCGACCGGGCTTGGCTGCAATTCGCTCCCCAAACTTGGGCCGTGTCGCTTGCCCAACAAACGGGCTGGGCGCGCCGGACAACTCCTCGTCCCCTTAACCCGAGGATCTAAGTTCGGCGAGTATATCGGGAGATTTTCGGGAGTCACGATATTTTTGAGCGTTTGACCGTGTACGAACGAAATCTTCTTGCGTGCGCCGCAGCATTTGCCGCGATCTTTGCGCAACTGCCCTTAAAAAAGCCAGAATGAGGTGGTTTTCTTTTACAGTCGTAGAGGGTGATATTTTCATGTGCAAACGGATCGCGATTTCGGTCTTGGGACTCGGGCTGGCCGTTTCGGTCGCTGCCCTCGCCCAGACACCGGCCCAGCCGCCGACGCCGACCCCGACCCCGGCCCCGATTCGCGCCACACCGGCCGATTGTCGGCGCGTGTTGACCGAGCATCGCCCGGCCCCTGACGTCGCCTACCAGCCCGGCGTGGATGTGCGCGGCCGGGCCGTGGTGGGGGCCGATCTCAATCCCGCGCCGCAATTCCAAGTGCCCGATACGGTCGCCTTCGACATTGCGGTCGATCTCAAGAAATACGGCATTGCCGCGACGTCGCCCTTGTTCCAGCCGAATTTCAAATTGGGCGAGGTGCGCATGGACGTGGCCTCGGGTCGCGTGCTCTATAACGGCCAACCGCTCGGCAATCCCGAGCTCGAAGCGCTGCGCGAGGCCTGCCGCGCGCAGGGTTTGGCAAAGCCTTGAGCTTCGCTTAGGGTCCGGCGGTCGATCGTCGATTTTCTCCAGCTCCGAGGTTTGGTGGCCCCATGCGCCTGTCGCGCTTTTTCCTGCCGTTGATCAAAGAAAACCCGTCCGAAGCGCAGATCGTCTCGCACCGTCTGATGCTGCGCGCGGGCATGGTCCGCCAAGCCTCGGCCGGGATCTATTCGTGGCTGCCGCTCGGCCACCGCGTGCTGCGCAAGGTCGAGCAGATCGTGCGCGAGGAGCAGGACCGCGCAGGGGCGATCGAAATGCTGATGCCGACGATCCAGTCGGCCGATCTGTGGCGCACGAGCGGGCGCTACGAAGACTACGGCAAGGAGATGCTGCGCATCGTCGACCGGCACGAGCGCGAGATGCTCTACGGCCCCACCAACGAAGAACTCGTGACCGAGATTTTCCGCAACGCGGTCAAGAGCTACAAGGACCTGCCGCTCAATCTCTACCACATCCAGTGGAAGTTCCGCGACGAGGTGCGCCCGCGCTTCGGCGTGATGCGCGGCCGCGAATTCCTGATGAAGGACGCGTATTCGTTCGACATCGACGCCAAGGGCGCGCGCGCCGCCTACAACCGCATGTTCATGGCCTATCTGCGCACCTTCGCGCGCATGGGCCTCAAAGCCATTCCGATGCGCGCCGACACCGGCCCAATCGGCGGCGATTTAAGCCACGAATTCATCATCCTCGCCGAGACGGGCGAGTCGGAAGTCTATTGCGACACGGCGTGGCTCGAGACCGACATGCTCAAAGCCGACATCGATTTTTCGGCCGATCTGCAGCCCGCCGTCGAGGCGATCCTCGCAAACTACGCCGCGACGTCCGAAATGCACGACGCCGCGAAGTGCCCGGTCCCCCCTGAGCGCCTCCACAAGGCGCGCGGCATCGAGGTCGGGCACATCTTCTATTTCGGCACCAAATATTCGAAGCCGATGGGTGCCAGCGTCGTCGGCCCCGACGGTGCGCAAGTGCTGGTCGAGATGGGCTCCTACGGCATTGGCGTGTCGCGCCTCTTGGGCGCCATCATCGAGGCGAGCCACGACGATGCCGGCATCGTGTGGCCCGATGCGGTGGCCCCGTTCGACGTGGGCCTCGTCAATCTGCGCAGCGGCGACGCCAAGTGCGACGAAGCGTGCGAAGCGCTTTATGCGCGCCTGCAAGCGGCCGGCAAGGACGTGCTCTACGCCGACACGGCCGAAAGTGCGGGCGCTAAATTCGCGACGATGGATCTGATCGGGCTGCCGTGGCAGCTCGTCGTGGGGCCGCGCGGCGTTGCGGCGGGCAAGGTCGAGCTCAAGCGCCGCAAAACCGGCGAGCGCGTCGAGATGTCGGCCGACGAAGCGCTCAATCGCTTGACGGCGTCCTGAATGGCCTGGTTCGACTCGTTCGAGCGGACCGTGGCGCTGCGCTATCTGCGTTCGCGCCGGCAGGAAGGCTTCATCTCGGTGATCGCGTGGTTCTCGCTGGGCGGCATTGCGCTCGGCGTGGCCACGCTCATCATCGTGATGGCCGTCATGAACGGTTTCCGCGCCGAATTGCTGGGCCGCATCTTGGGCCTCAACGGCCATCTCACGGTCTACGGCCAGGGCGTGCCGCTCGCGGATTGGGAAGGGGCGGCCGCGCGCATCCGCGCCTTGCCGGACATCGTCGATGCGGCAGCCCTCGTCGAAGGCCAGGTCATGGCGACGGCCAACAATGTGGCGAGTGGCGCCCTCGTGCGCGGCATCGCCCCCGCCGACATGGCGCGGCGCACGCTGATCGTCTCGAACATCAAAAGCGGCAGCCTTGCCGATTTTGCGGGCGACGATGCGGCGATGATCGGTGCCCGCATGGCCCAGCGCATGGGCTTGGCGCTGGGCGACCGCATCACGCTGATCTCGCCGCAGGGCAACGTGACCGCCTTCGGCACAATGCCGCGCTTGCGCGCCTTCCGCGTGGCCGCGATCTTCGAAGTCGGTATGTTCGAATACGACAATTCCTTCGTGTTCCTGCCGCTCGAAGCGGCCCAGCTTTTCTTCCGCCAGGAGGGCCAAGCGACCGGCATCGAGGTGTTCGTCAAGGATCCGCAGCGCGTGTGGCTGGCGCGCAGTGCGATCCTGCAGGCCGCAGGCCAGCCCGTGCGCGCCTACGATTGGCAGCAGGCCAATTCGAGCTTCTTCAACGCGGTGCAGGTCGAGCGCAACGTGATGTTCCTGATCCTCACGCTGATCATCCTCGTGGCGGCGTTCAACATCGTCTCGTCGCTGATCATGCTCGTGAAGGACAAGACGCGCGATATCGCGATCCTGCGCACGATGGGGGCTTCGAGCGGATCGGTGTTGCGCATCTTCCTGATGGCGGGGACCGCGATCGGCGTGCTTGGCACGCTAGGCGGGCTCGTTTTGGGGCTGCTGTTCAACGCCAACATCGAATCGATCCGCCAATTGCTGCAGGCGATGACGGGCACGCAGCTCTTCTCGCCGGAAGTCTATTTCCTCGCGCAATTGCCGTCGAAATCCGATCCGCGCGAAGTGGTCGAGGTCGTGGCGATGGCGCTCGGCCTGTCGTTCCTCGCCACGATCTATCCCGCGTGGCGGGCCGCCCGTCTCGATCCCGTGGAAGCGCTTCGCTATGAGTGAGGCCGTTCTCGAAATCTCGGGGCTGCATCGCCGCTTCCGCCAGGGTGGCGGCGAATTGCACGTGCTGCGCGGCCTCGATCTCACCTTGCGCGCGGGCGAATGCGTGGCGCTGGTGGGGCCGTCGGGTGCGGGCAAATCGACCTTGCTGCATTGTGCGGGCCTGCTCGAGCGGCCGGATGCGGGCACGATCCGCATTGCGGGCGAAGATTGTGCCGCCCTCGACGATGCGGGCCGCACGCGCATGCGCCTCAAGACGCTCGGTTTCGTCTACCAATTCCACCATCTGCTGCCCGAGTTTTCGGCGCGCGAAAACGCGATGATGCCGTTGTTGATCGCAGGCCAAGACAAGGCCACGGCCGGTGCGCGCGCCGATGCGCTGCTGGCCCAGATGGGGCTGGGTGCGCGCGCCACGCATCGGCCCGGGCGGCTGTCGGGCGGCGAGCAGCAGCGCGTGGCGATCGCGCGTGCGGTTGCCAACAATCCACGCGTGCTTTTGGCCGACGAGCCCACCGGCAATCTCGATCCGCGCATCGCCGCCGACGTGTTCGAAACGCTGTTGGGCCTCGTGCGCAACAGCGGTTTGGCGGCTCTCATCGCCACGCACAATCCGGAACTTGCAGGCAGAATGGATCGCATTTTGCGAATGGCCGACGGCGTTTTAAGCGAGGAAATTCCGGGCAGGACTTGACGCGGTGGCGTTGCGGCGAAACACTTGGCGACAATCCTGCGACTCGAAGGTCGGAACCCGCCATGAAATTTCGCAATGTCCTTTTCGCTGCCGTCGCCGCTGTCACGCTGGCGGCCTGCGGCCTTACCGGGCAGACCGCCTCGACGGGTTCGCAAAGCTCGAACGGCAGCGGCAACGCCACACCGGGGCCAGGCTTCACGCGCTTCACCGATATTCCGATGCCGGCCAACAATTCGATCGATCTCGAGCGTTCGCTGATCCTGGGGACCGATCAGCAATGGACCGGCCGGCTCGTGATCAATTCGGGCAGCAACGTCGCCGACATGTACGAGTTCTACCGGCGCGAGATGCCGAATTTCGGCTGGAGCGAGGTGACGACTGTGCGCGCGGCCAACAGCGTGCTCGTGTTCCAGCAGAATCAGCGTGTGATCACGATCCAGATCACGCCCTCGCGCGGCATCACGGGCGGATCGACCGTCGATCTCACGATGGCGCCGCGCGGCGGTACGGGCGGCAACATTACTCCGCCGCGCACGAGCCAGGTCGTCGAACCGCCGCCGGCACCGGCGCGCGGCGTCGCCGCCCCGCGCGCAACGGTCGATTCTGCGCCGCTGCGCTGAGTATCCGCGCGCCGCAATTCACGCCGGACGCGCAGCTGCGCTTTGCCGCAACGCGTCATGTTTTCGAGCCCCTAGCATCCTTCGAACTCGGGCCCGACTATCGGCTCGCCCATCTGCCGCTGATCGCACCGGACCATCCGCAGGCGATCGCCTCGGTGCCGGGCAAGGATTATCGCAACGGCCGCTATGCGAACGCGCGCGATGCGCTTGTCGTCCATGTGCCAGCCGCAACGCTCGACGAAAGCCCGGTCTTCCAGACGATCGAAGCCGAGCTTAAGGCCAGTGCCTTGAGGGAGGCGATTGCGTGGGACATCGGCCGCCGCCGCCGCGGCGTGCTGCACGCAACCATCGCAGGGCCGTTCGATCCGGCTGCCGGGGATGCGTGCGCGCATGCGGCACAAGCTTGGCTTGGCGACGGCATACCTTCAGTCCGTTTGGGCGGTCCGTTCGTCGGCGACCGCAACCACGGCCGCATCTATCTGCGCGTCTATCCCGAGTTCCGCAACGGCACGGACGCCTATGCCGATCTGCAGCGCGCGGTCGGTGCGCGCGTCTCAGGTTTCTACGCTGTCGGACTCTGGCACCTCGAGCGCGACCTCGATCCGCCGGCGGCGGCCGAACTTGGCGCCTGGCTCGATCGTCACTGGACGGCCGAGATCGCCGTTCTGCCGCAAGCGCGCTTGGCCATGCTGCGCACGACCGACGACCTTGCTATCCACAGCCCCGAATGGCGCTGGCTCGACTCGTCCTCAGCGGCGTAGTCTTGCTCCCATGTCGCATGCCCCTTTCGTCCATCTGCGCGTCCATTCCGCCTATTCGCTGTCCGAAGGGGCGATCAAGGTCAAAAAGCTCGTCGAGCTTGCGGCCAAAAACAAAATGCCGGCGGTCGCGATCGCGGATACGGGCAATCTATTTGGCGCACTCGAGTTTTCGGCCGCCGCCGCCGATGCGGGCGTGCAGCCGATCATTGGCTGCAATCTCGGCATCAGGCGCGAGGACGATGGCGGTATGGGGCGCCAGGGCAAAGCGCCGGAGCCCGACCGGCTGCTGCTGCTTGTGCAGAACGAAACCGGCTGGGCCAATCTCGCCAAACTTTCGAGCCGCGCGTTTCTCGAAACGCCGGGCGGGGAAACGCCGCAGGTCACGATGGACCAGCTCACGGGGCTTTCGGACGGCTTGCTGTGCCTGACCGGCGGGCCGAACGGGCCGGTGGGTCGTTTGCTGGCGGACGGGCAGGCCGATGCGGCGGCCGCCATGCTCGACCGGCTCCAGGCCGCATTCACGGGCCGTCTCTATATCGAGATCATGCGCCATGGGCTTGGCGCCGAAAAACGTATCGAGGGCGCTTTGCTCGATCTCGCCTACGCGCGCGATCTGCCGCTCGTTGCGACCAACGACGTCTATTTCGCCGACGCGACGATGTCGGCGGCGCACGATGCGCTGCTGTGCATCGCCGAGGGCCGCTTTTTGGCGGACCAGGAGCGCCGCCATTCCACGGCCGAATGGCGTTTCAAATCGGCCGACGAGATGCAAGCGCTGTTCGCCGATCTGCCCGAGGCGATCGCCAACACGCTTGCGATCGCCAAGCGTTGTTCCCATTGGGTCGGCGGGCGCAAACCGATTCTGCCGGCCTCGACGCGCGCCAAAGACAGTTCCGAGGCCGATGCTTTGCGTGTGCTTGCCAAAGCGGGCCTCGAAAAGCGTTTGGCAGCCCACGTCTATACCGAAGGCATGGACGAGGCGGCGCGCGAAGCGGCGGCAACCCCCTATCGTGCACGGCTCGAGTACGAAGCCGACGTGATCGTGAAGATGGGTTTCCCCGGCTATTTCCTGATCGTCGCCGACTTCATCCAATGGGCAAAAGACCACGGCATCCCGGTGGGTCCGGGGCGCGGTTCGGGCGCAGGCTCGGTCGTGGCGTGGGCGTTGACGATTACCGATCTCGACCCCTTGCGCTTCGGCCTGCTGTTCGAGCGTTTCCTCAATCCCGAGCGCGTATCGATGCCGGACTTCGACATCGATTTCTGCCAGGACCGGCGCGACGAGGTGATTCGCTACGTGCAGCGCACCTACGGCGAAGACCGCGTGGCGCAGATCATCACCTTCGGAAAATTGCAGGCACGCGCGGTCTTGCGCGACGTCGGCCGCGTGCTCGGCATGCCCTACGGCCAGGTGGACCGTATCTGCAAACTGGTACCCAACAATCCGGCCAAACCTGTCACGCTCAAAGAAGCGATCGACGGCGAAGACCAACTGCGCTTGATGATCGACGCCGATCCGGCCGTCGCCAAGCTCGCAGAAATCGCCTTGCATCTCGAAGGCCTCTATCGCCATGCCTCGACGCACGCGGCGGGTGTGGTCATCGGCGACCGGCCGCTCGAAGATCTGGTGCCGCTCTATCGCGATCCGCGCTCGGCCACACCGGTCACGCAGTTCAACATGAAGGACGTCGAGAAGGCGGGCCTCGTCAAATTCGACTTTCTGGGGCTTAAGACGCTGACCGTGCTGAGCCGGGCGGCGGCCCTGCTCAAGCGCAAGAACGTCGTCGTCGATATCGACCGTTTGGCGCTCGACGACAAGCGCACCTACGACATGCTTTCGCGCGGCGACACCGGCGGGGTGTTCCAGCTTGAAAGTACGGGCATGCGCGATGCCGTGCGCCGCCTGCGCCCGGATCGCATCGAAGACATCATCGCGCTTGTGGCCCTCTATCGGCCGGGCCCGATGGACAACATCCCGAAATACATCGCGGTCAAGCAGGGGGCCGAAAAGCCCGACTATCTGCACCCGAAGCTCGAAGCGACCCTCAAGGAAACCTACGGCGTCATCATCTACCAGGAACAGGTGATGCAGATCGCCCAGGTGCTTTCCGGCTATTCGCTGGGCGGTGCCGACCTCCTGCGCCGCGCGATGGGCAAGAAGGTCCAGGCCGAGATGGACGCGCAGCGCAAAGTCTTCGTCGACGGGGCGGTCGCCAACGGCGTGGACGAAGCCAAGGCCTCGCAGATTTTCGATCTCGTCGACAAATTCGCAGGCTACGGCTTCAACAAGAGCCACGCCGCCGCCTACGCTATCGTCGCCTACCAAACCGCGTGGCTCAAAGCCAACCATCCGGTCGAGTTTTTCGCAGCGTCGATGACGCTCGACATGTCGAACACGGACAAGCTCAACCTGTTCCGCCAGGAAGTCGCACGTCTCGGCTATCGTACCTTGCCGCCCGACATCAACAAGTCGGAGGCCGTATTCTCGGTCGAATATCCCGACGGCACGGACGCCAAAGGCTGCGTGCGCTATGCGCTCGCCGCCGTGCGCAATGTCGGCCTCGCCGCAATGGAAGCGTTGGTGGCCGAGCGCACTGCCAACGGGCCGTTCGCGTCGCTCTATGATTTGGCGCGGCGGCTTGACCATCGCCAGATCAACAAGCGCCAGCTCGAAAATCTCGCCAAGGCGGGGGCGTTTGACACGCTCGAGCCCAACCGTGCCCGCGTGCTGGCCGCGATCGAAACCATGCTGCGCTTGTCGCAATCGGCGGCCGAAGAGAAGACCTCGAACCAGATGAGCATTTTCGGCGGCCCGGCCGGCGGCAAAACCGCCGACCCGCCATTGCCGCAAGTGGCCGATCTCAAACTGCACGAACGCCTGCAGGCCGAGTTCGAAAGCGTGGGCTTCTATCTGACGGCCCATCCGCTCGATTCCTACGCGGTCGGCTTGAAGCGCCTGGGGGCGGTGCGCTCGGCCGATCTGGCGCGCAGCTTGTCGGGCGGGGCGTCGAGCCGCGTCAAGCTTGCGGGCACGGTGCTGAGCTCGAAGGAGCGCACTTCCGCCAAGGGCAACAAATTCGCATTCGTGCAATTGTCGGACGCGGGCGGCACGTTCGAGGTCATGGTGTTCTCCGAACTCCTCGCCAAATCGCGCGAACTTTTCGCGTCGAACAAGCCGCTGCTTGTGACGGCCGATGCGCGCGTGGAGGGCGAAACGATCAAGCTCCTGGCGAGCGAAGTGCGCGCCCTCGACGACGCGGTCGCTAGCACCTCGGCGGGCTTGCGCGTGGCCTTGGCCGATATGGGGGCGATCGCCGGCCTCAAAGCCGCACTCGGCAAGGCGCCGAAGGGCAAGGGGGCGATCCGCATCCAGATCCGCACAGGCTCGGACGAAGAAGTCGATATCCGCTTGAAAGACGGGCGCGCCATCACGCCCGATCTGCGTCGCGCGCTGGGGGACATCCCCGGTATTCTGGAAGTGGCGGAGATTTGACGCCAGCGCGGCAGCGCCACTTGTATTTGCCGCATGCGGAAAAAACGCTTATCCTCGGCGGTTCCTGACTCGAACGCGCGAGCCACGTTGAATCCCGCTGACCCCAATACGCTGATCCAGCGTTTGCAGTCGATCGCCGACCGTCTGGCTGCCGACCATCCGGACGATCGGCGCGTGGCGGTCGAACATCTGTCAGAATTCGTCGCCGCGATCGGCATGGATGCCGGCAACCAGCGCATTCGCGCGATGGCGGTCGAGCTTGTGCGCGCGATCATCCGCGAGATCGAAGCGCCGTTGCGCCGCCTTGTGGCCGAGCGCTTGAGCCAAGAGCCCAACATCGCCCCCTCGATCGTGAAGCTGCTGGCGGCCGACGAGATCGAAGTGTCGTGGCCCGTACTCGCAGGTTCGCCCGTGCTGCAGGAAGGCGACCTCATCGAGGTCGCGAACCAAGCCACGATCCAGCATCGCGTGGCGATCGCCGGACGCACGGATGTGGGCTCCGCACTCAGCGAGGCGCTGGTCGCGTTCCGCGAGAAAGACGTCGTCGGCACGCTGCTTGCCAACGAGCGCGCGCAGATATCGAACGCCACATTCGGCGTGGTGTGCGAGCTTGCGCGCCAATGGCCCGAGCTTGAAGATCCGCTTTCCCAGCGCGCCGATCTGCCCGCCGCCTTCGCCTACGAAATGCTGAGCTGGATCACCGACGCGCTGCACGGCTATCTCTACAAGCGCATCGCCATGGCGCCGGACGCGTTGCGCGACATCGTGGCCAACGCCGCCGACCAGGTGGCGCGCGACATCGGCACCAAAGACGGCGTTGTCACGGGCGTGCTCGGCGCCATGCTGGGCCAATGGGGCCAGTGGGGCGAAGACCAAGTCGGCGGCTTCGTGCGGCTGGCCGAGTCCGGCAGGCTCGATCTCTTCGAAGTGGCCTTGGCCGAGCATCTCGCCGAGCCGTTGCGGCTCGTGCGCCGGGCGTGCCGCACCGCCGATTTCGGCGACCTTGCCACGATGTGCCGGGCGAGCGGCATGAACCAGTTGAATTTCGAGACGATCGTGGTGACCTTGGCGCGCCTGCACGGCAACGTGGGCCGCCCCGTGACCGAGGCGCTGCGCGCCTTCGACTCGCTGACCCTTGCCCAGGCGCGCGGCGCCCGCGCCATCGTGCCGGGGTACTAGGCGATGGCGCTGATCCCCACCGTGGTCCGCTATGCGGCCGGCACGCTCGTCTACGAAGAGGGCGCGCGCGGCGATTTTGCGTGCCTCGTGCGTTCGGGCGAGATCGAGATCTTCCAGACGCGCGGCGACGAAAAAGTCGAGATTGCGCGCACCAAGGCAGGGCAGATGTTCGGCGAGCTCGAACTCGTCGACGGGGCCGCGCGAATGGCCAGTGCCCGTGCGGCCACAAACGCCGAAATCGAGATGATTCCGCGTGCGTCTTTTTTGAACGAACTCCTGGCACTCGATCCCGCCATCCACACCGCACTGGTCGAGCTGATCGGCTTCGTGCGCACGGCAGAGCCGCTCGCGCCCGGTGCGCCGGGCGACGCGTCACGCGACGAAATGGCGGCGTTTTTGCGCGGCGTTGCCTTCGGCCGCAGCCTCGACGCCGTCAAAAGCCCGTTTACCCGCACGATCACGGATTTGGTGCTTTATTACGCCGGGCGGCGGGTTCCGCATTGACGGAATAGGGTCCCGCAGGCCGGGCGGGCTTGCAAAACCCAGCCAGTTGGGGTATCTCCCGCGCCGCGTTCGGACATTGTGTCCTGACGACAAACCCTCACGCGGGGCATATGCGGTCCTTGGCGCCATAGGCCAAGGCTCGTTCCGGTGCCGGTCTCCCTTCTTGGGGGCAGGTGCTCGTCCCGCGGCGGATCAACCGGAAAAAGGAAAAATCGCTCATGGCGATGCCCGTCTATTCGATGCGCCAGCTTCTCGAAGCCGGCATTCACTTCGGCCACCAGACGCGCCGTTGGAACCCCAAAATGGCGCCGTTCCTGTTCGGCGTGCGCAACGGCGTGCACATCATCGATCTGCAGCAGACCGTGCCGCTGCTCGACCGCGCCCTCCAGGCCGCGCGCGACGTGTGCGCAGGCGGCGGGCGCGTGCTGTTCGTGGGCACCAAGCGCCAGGCGCAGGAGCCGATCGCCGAAGCCGCCAAGCGCTGCGGCCAGTATTTCGTCAACCATCGCTGGCTCGGCGGCATGCTGACCAACTGGAAGACGATCTCGAATTCGATCAAGCGCCTCAAGGAAATCGACGAGCGCCTGTCGGGCGATCTGCCCGGCGGCTCGGCCTCGGGCGGCCTCACCAAGAAGGAACTGCTGTTCATGACGCGCGAGCGCGACAAGCTCGAGCGTTCGCTTGGGGGCATCAAGGAAATGGGCGGCCTGCCGGACATGCTGTTCGTGATCGACACGAACAAGGAAGCGATCGCGGTCGAAGAAGCGCGTCGCCTCAACATTCCGGTCATCGCCGTGCTCGACTCGAACAGCGACCCCAAGGGTGTCACGTACCCGATCCCGGGCAACGACGATGCGCTGCGCGCGATCTCGACCTATTGCGAGCTGATGGCGAACGCAGTGCTCGACGGTCTGCAGGCCGAAATGAAGGCCGCCGGCGTCGATGTGGGTGCGGCCGTGGCACCGCCCGCACTCGAGATCCCGGCGGCTGCGGCTGCGGTTGCGGCTGAAGGTGAAGCGGCCCCGGCCGCCGCCGAAGCGGCACCGGAAGCCGACAAGGACGCAGCCGCGCCGAAGAAGCCGGCAGCCCGCAAGAAGAAGGAAAAGGCGGCTTCGCCCGCAGCCTGATCGGCTATGCGGGCGATCGCCTTGTCACTGCGACGAACTCCAACACGGATGGAATAGATATGGCCGAAATTACGGCAGCCCTGGTCAAGGACCTGCGCGAAAAAAGCGGTGCTGGCATGATGGATTGCAAGCGCGCTTTGACCGAAAACGGCGGCGATGTCGAAGCGGCGGTCGATTGGCTGCGCAAGAAGGGCCTCGCGGCCGCCGCCAAGAAGGCGGGCCGCGTGGCCGCCGAAGGCCTGATCGGCGTTGCCGCCGGCGGTGCCGTCGGCGCCATGGTCGAGGTCAATTCGGAAACCGACTTCGTGGCGCGCAACGACGCGTTCCAGGATTTCGTGCGCAACGTGACCAAGTCGGCAATCGCGACAGGCGACGATGTGGCAGCGCTCGGCGCTGCCGCGTATCCGACGGGCGGCACGGCGACCGAAGCGCTGACCGCCCTGGTCGCCAAGATCGGCGAGAACATGACGCTGCGTCGTGCGGTCGTGCTGAAAGTATCGGCAGGTGCGGTTGCAACCTACGTGCACAGCTCGGTTGCACCGGGCCTCGGCAAGATCGGCGTGCTCGTGGCGCTCGAGAGCACGGGCGACGTCGAGAAGCTCAACGCGCTCGGCCGCCAGATCGCCATGCACATCGCCGCCACGAACCCGATCTCGCTCGACATCGCGTCGGTCGATCCGGCGGCGTTGGCACGCGAGAAGGCGATCTTGAGCGAACAGGCGGCAGCCTCGGGCAAACCCGCCGCCGTCGTCGAGAAGATGGTCGAAGGGCGCATTCGCAAATTCTACGAAGAGTCCGTGCTGCTCGAGCAGGTCTATGTCGTGGACGGCGAAACCCGCATCAAGGACGTGGTGGCCAAGGCCGCCGCCGATGTGGGCGCGCCGGTCAAGCTCGTCGCCTTCCGCCGCTTTGGCTTGGGCGAGGGCATCGAGAAAAAAGAGTCCGACTTTGCGGCCGAAGTCGCCGCACAGTTGAAAGCCTGATCCGACGATGGCCGGTCTTTCTCCCGAAAGACCGGCCGAATTTTCTGGCGAGGGTTGACCCCGCGATGCCGCAGGCGCCTCAAACCAAATACCGCCGCGTTCTGCTCAAAGTGTCCGGCGAGGTGATGGCCGGCAGCGACGAGCGCGGCCTCGATCCCGCCACGATCGACCGCATCGCCGCCGACGTCAAAGAGGTCGTCGATCTCGGCGTGCAAGTGTGCCTCGTGATCGGCGGCGGCAACATCTTCCGCGGCCTTTCGGGCGCCAAGCGCGGCATCGAGCGCGCCAACGGCGATTATATGGGCATGCTCGCCACCGTCATCAACGCGCTTGCGTTGCAGAACGCGCTCGAAGGCGTGGGCGTGCCCACGCGCGTGCAGTCGGCCATTCCGATGGCGAGCATTTGCGAGCCCTATATCCGGCGCCGCGCGATGCGGCACATGGAAAAGGGTCGCGTCGTGATTTTCGGGGCAGGGACCGGCAATCCGTTTTTCACGACCGATACGGCGGCTGCGTTGCGCGCATCGGAAATGGGCTGCGACGCGCTGCTCAAGGGCACCAAAGTCGATGGCGTTTATTCGGCCGATCCCAAGAAGGACGCGACCGCGTCGCGCTTCGAAACGCTGACCTATCGCGACGTGATGGAGCGCGATCTCGGCGTGATGGACGCCGCTGCGATCGCGCTTGCACGGGAAAACCACATTCCTATTCTAGTCTTCTCGATACAGAAGCCCGGCGGATTCGCCGAAGTGATGAAGGGGACCGGCCGCTACACGACCGTGTGCGACTGAGTGGGGTGAAGCCTACGCCTGCCGTCCGTTCGCCAAACTGTTTCCAAGGGAACACGCCAATGTCCGCCACCGCCGAAATCGACGATCTGCGCCGCCGCATGACGGGTTCGCTCGACGTGCTCAAGAAAGAGTTTTCGGGTCTGCGTACGGGCCGCGCTTCGGCAAGTCTGCTCGATCCGGTGACGGTTGACGCCTACGGCAGCCAGATGCCGCTCGCCCAATGCGGCACGGTGGGCACGCCCGAGCCGCGCATGCTGACAGTGCAGGTGTGGGACAAGGGCCTCGTGAAAGCGGTCGAAAAAGCCATCCGCGATGCGGGCCTCGGTCTCAACCCGATGGCCGACGGCCAACTCGTGCGCATCCCGATGCCGCCGATGACCGAAGAACGGCGCAAGGAACTGCTGAAGATCGCCAAGAACTACGCCGAGGCCGCACGCGTGTCGGTGCGCAACGTGCGCCGCGAAGGCATGGACGCGCTCAAGGCGCTGCTCAAGAACGGCAAGGTCACGGAAGACGAAAACCGCAAGCGCCAGACCGACATCCAGACGCTAACCGACGATTTCATCAAGAAGGTCGACGAGGCGATGGCGGTCAAAGAAAAAGACATCATGGCCGTCTAGCGGCCGTACCGTCGTTTCCTTCTCCGCCGGTCCTTGGAACCAAGCGAGCTCGCCCCGTCCATCCAAATGTCGCACGATCGCCAAATTCCCCGTCATGTCGCCATCATCATGGACGGCAATGGTCGCTGGGCCAAAGCGCGCGGCCTGCCGCGCATCGCGGGCCATCGGCGCGGGGCGGATGCGGTGCGCAACGCAGTGCGCGCGGCGGGCGAACTCGGCGTGCGCTACCTCACATTGTTCGGCTTCTCGTCGGAAAATTGGCGCCGGCCCAGCGACGAGGTCGCCGACCTCATGGGGCTCTTGCGCCATTTTCTGCGGGCTGAACTCGCTGAGCTGCATCGCCAGGGGGTGCGCATCCGCATCATCGGCGAGCGCAAGCGCCTGCCTCCCGACGTATGCTCGCTGGTCGAACAGGCCGAGACGACGACGCGCGACAATACGTTCCTCGATCTCGTCGTGGCGCTTTCGTACGGTGCACGCGCCGAGATCGTTTCGGCCGCGCGCCAGTTGGCAGAGGCCGTCAAGGCCGGCACGCTCGACCCTTCGGCGATCGACGAGACGCTGTTCGCGCAACACCTTGCGACGGCCGACATTCCCGACCCCGATCTTTTGGTGCGCACGAGCGGGGAAAAGCGCGTTTCGAATTTCCTGCTGTGGCAGTGCGCCTATACCGAGTTCGTGTTTCTCGACGTGCTGTGGCCCGATTTCGGGCGCGAAGCATTCGAGGCGGCGATCGCCGAATTCGGACGGCGGGAGCGGCGCTACGGCGCCGTCGTGGGTTGAGCCTCGCACCACCGCCGACCCCAGCTGCGGGCCTGCGCATGCGCGATCTGCGCCAGCGCGCGCTGTCGGCAGCCGTGCTTCTGGCCCTTGCCGTCGCCGGGCTGTTCTCGGGCCGCGAAGCGTTCGAGTTGATGGTTGCCGTGTGCGGTGCCGTACTTGCCTGGGAATGGACGCGGCTGGTCGGCGACGGGCGTTTCGGTGCCACGGGCCTGCTTGTGGCGGCGGGCGTGCTGGCGAGCGGGGCAGCTGCCGCCCTCACGCGCGCCGATATTGGGCTTGGCCTTGCCCTCGTTGCGGCGTTGCTGGTGCTGGCCTTTGCTCGCGTGAGCGGGCGCGACCATTGCCGCTGGCTGGCGGTGGGGCCGCTTTACATCGGCATTCCGGTCGTCGCGTTGATCTGGCTGCGCGGCGATGCGCAAGGCGGCTTGGTCGCGATTTTGTGGCTGATGGCGAGCGTGTGGGCGACTGATACGGGCGCTTACTTCGCGGGCCGGCTGATCGGCGGTGCAAAGCTCGCACCGCGCCTGTCGCCCAACAAAACCTGGGCCGGTCTGGTCGGCGCCATGGTTGCGGCGGCCTGCGTCGGCTGGGCGGCGGCGCTGATGGTGCCGCAGGGGCCATCCGCGACGGTGCTGGCGGGGGCGGGGGCCGGTTTGGCCGTCGTGGCGCAAGCAGGCGACCTTCTCGAATCCTGGATCAAACGCCATTTCGGGGCCAAGGATTCGAGCGGACTCATCCCCGGGCATGGCGGCCTGTTCGACCGCGTGGACGGGCTGTTGACGGCCGCCTGCGCACTTGCGGCGTTCCAATGGTCCACGAGCGGGCTTATGCTGGCATGGCCATGAAACGCGTGACGATTTTGGGCTCGACCGGTTCGGTCGGCTGCAACACGGTCGAATTGCTCGCCGCCGATCCGCAAAGTTTTGCGGTCGAAGCGCTGGTCGCCAACCGCAATGTCGCCAAGCTCGCCCAGCAGGCGCGCGCACTTGGCGCCAAGCGCGCGGTCGTGGCCGACGAAAGCTGCTACGGCGAACTGCGCGACGCCCTTGCGGGCAGCGGCATCGATGCCGCCGCCGGTTCCGAAGCCGTCGTTGAAGCCGCCATGATGCCGGCCGAGTTCGTGTGTTCGGCCATTGTGGGTGCGGCAGGCCTGCCCGCCACGCTTGCCGCGATAAGGCGTGGGGCAACGATCGGCCTTGCCAACAAGGAAACGCTTGTCTGCGCCGGTGCCCTTGCGATGGCCGAAGTGCGCGAGCATGGTGCGACGCTCGTGCCCGTCGACAGCGAGCACAGTGCCATTTTCCAGGTGCTCGATCTCGACGCGTTGGACCGCGTCGAGAAGATCGTGCTGACCGCCTCGGGCGGGCCGTTCCGCACCTGGCCGCTCGAGCGCATGGCAAGCGTGACGCCGTCGCAAGCCGTTGCCCATCCCAACTGGTCGATGGGGGCCAAGATCTCCGTCGATTCCGCGACGATGATGAACAAGGGCCTCGAAGTGATCGAGGCGTTCCATCTGTTCCCGGTCGGCGAGGCGCGCATCGAGGCGATCGTGCATCCGCAATCGGTCGTGCATTCGATGGTCGCTTATGCCGATGGCTCGGTGCTGGCGCAGCTCGGCACGCCCGACATGCGCACGCCCATTGCCGTGGCCCTCGCTTGGCCCGGCCGCATGGCAACGACCGCCCCGCGCCTCGATCTTGCCAAAATGGCAGATCTCACGTTCGAAACTTTGGATTACGCGCGCTTCCCGGCGTTCAAATTGGCGCGGCTGGCCTTGCAAGCGGGCGGCGCTGCACCAACTATCCTGAACGCGGCCAACGAAGTGGCTGTGGCGGCGTTCTTGGGCGGCGGGCTCGGGTTTTTGGGCATCGCAGACTGCGTGTCCGGCGTGTTGGACGGCTATGCGCCGCCGGCCCCGGCTTCGATCGCGGATGTGGTTGCGATCGACGCTTTAGCCCGCGTGCGTGCGCGCGAATGGATCGATGCAAAGCACCCGCGTGCGGTGTTTGCGGCTGCGGAAAGTCGGGGCTGACATGAATATCTTCGAGTATTTGCTGCCGTTCTTGCTCGTTTTGAGCGTGCTGATCTTTTTCCACGAGCTCGGGCATTTCTGGGTCGCACGGCGCTGCGGGGTGAAGGTCGAGGTGTTTTCGATCGGCTTCGGGCGCGAGATTGTGGGCTGGAACGACCGCCACGGCACGCGCTGGAAGATCTCGTGGCTGCCGCTCGGCGGCTACGTGAAAATGTATGGCGATGCCGATCCGGCCTCGACACCGGGGGCCGAGATTTCGCATATGGATGCGGCCGAACGCTCGGTTTCGTTCCACCACAAAACCCTCCTTCAGCGCTCGGCGATCGTGGCTGCGGGCCCTGTCGCGAATTTCCTGCTCGCGATCGTGCTGCTGGCGGGCGCTTTTGCGACCGTGGGCCAGCCTTTCACGCCCGCTCTGGTGGGCGGCGTGTTGCCGGGCTCGGCTGCCGAGCGCGCCGGCATCCAGGCCGGCGACCGCGTGACGGCGATTGACGGCAAGCGCATCGAGCGCTTCGAGGAAATCCAGCGCTTTGTGCAGCTCAATCTCGAGCGGCCGACGGTATTGACGATCGACCGCGACGGGCGCTCGCTCGATCTGCCGATCACACCTGCCGTGATCGAGGAAACCAACCGCTTGGGCCAGGTCACGCGTGTGGCGCGGCTCGGCATTCGAGGCCAGGGCATGTCGTTCAAAACCCACGATCCTTTGAGTGCCGTTTGGCGGGCAGCGGGCGAAACCTGGACGCAAGCCGCCGGCACCCTCAAAGCGCTCGGCCAGATGGTTGTCGGCACGCGCGGCACCGAGGATCTCGGCGGCCCCATCCGCATTGCCCAAATGTCGGGCGAGGTGGCGCAAGGGGGAATCGCAAACCTGATCGTTTTCATGGCGATCTTGTCTATTAACCTAGGCTTGATCAATCTTTTCCCAGTTCCGATGCTCGATGGCGGACATTTGGTGCTTTACGCGCTTGAAGCCGTGCGCGGGCGACCTTTGCCGCCGCGGGCTGTCGAATACGGTTTCCGGATTGGCTTTGGCTTGGTTATAAGTCTTATGGTCTTTGCGACCTGGAACGACCTCGTCCATACGGGCGTGGTGCGGTTCCTGGTGGGACTCGTCTCGTGATTATCGCCGGGGTTTTGGGGTAATGTGCTGGACTGCGGTGCGACTCGAGAGCGGATAACCGGCGAATATGGAACGACTTGCGATGTTTTTTGCGACAGGCCGAGTGGCAATAGCGACATGCGTGATGGCGCTTGCCATGGCGGTTGGCCTGTTCTTAGCCGGCCCGGCCGCAGCCCAGTTCGCGACGCGCACAGGCGTGGTTGCCGGGCCCGTTTCCGAAATTCGCGTCGAGGGCACGCAGCGCATCGCGCCTGAGACCGTGCGCGCCTACGTGACCGTCCAACCCGGCTCCCAAGTTGATGCCGAGGAGATCGACCGCTCGCTCAAGGCCCTGTTCGGCACCGGCCTGTTCGCCGACGTGCTGATCCGCCAAGAGGGCGGGGCGCTGATCGTGCGGGTCGTCGAAAGCCCGATCGTTAACCGCATCGCGTTCGAGGGCAATCGCCGCCTCAAGGACGAGAGCCTCATCAACGAGCTCACGATCAAGCCGCGCACCGTGTTCACGCGCGCGCGCGTGCAAGCCGACGTCAAGCGCCTGCAGGACATTTACCGCGCCTCGGGCCGCTTTGCCGCCACGATCGAACCCAAGATCATCCAGCTGCCGCAGAACCGCGTCGACGTCGTGTTCGAGATCGACGAGGGCCAGGTCACCGGCGTGCAGCGCATCAATTTCGTGGGCAACCGCAGCTTCGCCGACGGCACGCTGCGCGAGCAGATCCAGACGCGCGAATCGCGTTGGTTCCGCTTCCTGTCGAACGACGACGTGTACGATCCCGACCGGCTCTCGTTCGACCGCGAATTGCTGCGCAAATACTACCTCTCGGCCGGCTACGCGGATTTCCGCATTGTTTCGGCAATCGCCGAATTGAGCCCCGACCGCCAAGGCTTCTACGTGACCTTCACGATCGAAGAGGGCGAGCGCTACCGCTTCGGCAAGATCGACGTTGTCTCGCAGCTGCGCGATCTCAAGAAAGAGCAGATGGTCGATCTCGTGACGACCAAAGAAGGCAGCTGGTACGACGCCAACCGCGTCGAAGCTTCGGTCTCCGCTCTCAGCGATTTCGCCGGCACGGCCGGCTACGCGTTTGCCGAAGTGCGCCCGCGCGTGACGCGCGACCGCGACGCGCGCACGGTCTCGATCGTCTACGAAGTGCAGGACGGGCCGCGTGTGTTCGTCGAGCGCATCAACATCGTCGGCAATTCGCGCACGACCGACAAGGTCATCCGGCGCGAGATGCAGCTCAGCGAAGGCGACGCGTTCAGCACCGCCAAACTGCGCCGTTCGCGCGACCGCATCCGCGGCCTGCAGTTTTTCGAGCGCGTCGAGGTCACGAACGTGCCGGGCGAAGCGCCCGACCGCACGGTGCTGAACGTCGAAGTGCAGGAAAAATCGACGGGCGATCTCAGCTTCGGCATCGGGTTTTCGACGGCCGACAACGTCCTGCTCGACGCCTCGATCCGCGAGCGCAATCTGCTGGGGCAAGGCAAGGATCTGAAGCTCGGCGGCACGGTTTCGCGCCGTCGCAACCAGATCGACCTGTCCTTCACCGATCCCTATTTCCTCGACATGGACATGGCGGCCGGTTTCGACATCTTCCGCCAGAAGCGCGATCTGCAGGCCGAGGCGGGGTACGACTTCATCTCGACGGGTTTTGTGCTGCGCAACGGCTACCGGCTCGGCGAATATGTGGATCAGTCGCTGCGCTACACGCTGCGCAACGACGACATTACGCGGCTCGCCTCGGGCGTTTCGACGCTCGTGCAGGATGCGGCGGGCTCGGTCATCCAGAGCTCCGTCGGCCACACGACCCTGTTCGACTGGCGCGACGACCGCGTCGATCCGACCGACGGCTATTTCCTGCGGATCGGCAACGATGTCGCGGGCCTGGGTGGCGACGCGAAGTTCCTGCGCTCGACCGCCACGACCGGCTTCTTCTATCCGATCGCGACCGAATATGTCGCCTCGCTGGTGCTCGAAGGCGGGCACATCACCGCCCTGTCGGGCGACCGCGTGCGCCTGCAGAATCGTTTCTCGCTCGGCGGCGACAATTTCCGCGGCTTCCGCGCGCAAGGCTTGGGTCCGCGCGACCAGGCCTCGGGCGGCGCACTGGGCGGCAACCTCTTCTATACCGGTGCAGCCGAATTGAGTTTCCCCACGGGGCTGCCCAAGGAATTCGGCCTGCGCGGGTTGCTCTTCTCCGACGTGGGCACGCTCACAAGCTTCGATCGTCCGCCGCCGGGCCGCCCTGGCAACACGGCTGCGGTCGACGATTCCGGGTCCATCCGCGCGTCGGTCGGCATTGGCGCCCTCTGGCGCTCGCCGTTCGGCCCCGTGCGCGTATCTTACGCAAAAGCCGTCGTGAAGGAAGAATACGACCGAACGGAAGCCTTCCGGTTCGGCGTCGGCACGCGTTTTTGATTTTTCCGACAGGACAAGTTGCGATGAAAAAGCCGAATCTTTCCGCCCTGCGTGTTGCGGCCGTTGGTGCCGCGTTCGTCGGCCTGCTGGCCGCCGCTTGGCCGGTCCAAGCCCAGCAGCCGGCGCCCGCCCAGCCGCGCCAAGCGCCTGCCCAACCGCGCGCGACCACCCCGGCAGCGCCCGCACCGGCCCTGTCGACTGAATTGCCAGCCAAGGGCACGGCGGTCGTGTTCTTCGATGTCGAAGCGGTCATGCGCGTTTCGACTGCGATGCAGAACGTGAATTCGCAGGCCGAGCGCGCGCGCAATTCGCTCCAGGCCGATGCGACGCGCCAGGAGACCGAACTGCGCCGCCAGGAGGAAGAACTCGCCAACCAGCGCGCCACCTTGTCGCAGGACGCGTTCAACCAGCGCCGCCGCGATTTCGAAAATCGCGTCCAGACCGTGCAGGTGCAGCTGCAGACGCGCCGGCGCAATCTCGAGCAGAACTACGGCGACGCCGCCCAGAAGATCCAGCAGTCTCTGACCGAGTCCGTGATCGAGGTCATGAACGAGCAGGAATACCAGATCGTGCTGCCCAACTCGTTCATCTTCGTGGCGCGCTCGGCTCTCGACATTTCGGGCGAAGTCGCTCGCCGGCTGAACCGCAAGTTGCCGACTGCGGCAATGGCGAACTGAGCTGCCGCGCGCGATGGCCGACCGGCGATTCCATGCTTACGCCGGCGCCCTCGCGCTCACGCGCATAGCCGAACTCGTCGGCGCTGCTTTGCCTGCGGGCGCCGACGGCAACCTGCTCTTCGACGACGTGGCGTCGCTCGCGGCCGCCGGACCGGCCCAAGTCTCTTTCCTCGAAAACCGCAAATATCTGGGCGCACTCGCGAACACGAAGGCGGGGGCTTGCCTCGTGCATCCGAGCCTTGCGGCACGGGTACCGGCAGGCTGCCATCCGCTCGCCGTTGCCAATCCCTATCTTGCCTATGCAAGCCTTGCCGCCGCCTTCCATCCGCCGCAACGCACGCCGGCCGGCGTGCATCCGACGGCCGTCGTGGACGTCTCGGCGCGCTTGGGCGAGGGCGTGTCGATCGGCCCCTATGCGGTCGTAATGGCCGGCGCCAAGCTCGGCGCCGGTGTAGAAATCGGGCCGGGGGCCACGATCGGCGCCAATGTCGAGCTCGGCGATTTTGTGGTCGTCGGCGCGAATGCGAGCGTCAGCCATGCGCTGGTGGGGCCGCGCACGCGGCTCTATCCGGGTGTGCGCATCGGCCAGGACGGTTTTGGTTTTGCGCTGAGCCCCACCGGTTTCGTCAAGGTGCCACAGCTTGGCCTCGTGCGCATCGGCGCCGATTGCGAGGTTGGCGCCAACAGCTGCATCGATCGCGGCAGTGCCGGCGACACGATTATCGGCGACGGCACCTGGATCGACAATCTCGTGCAGATCGGCCACAACGTGAAAACCGGGCGCAGCTGCATAATCGTCGCCCAAGTCGGCATTTCGGGCTCGACCGAACTCGGCGACGGCGTGATGGCGGGCGGCCAAGCCGGGCTTGCGGGCCATTTGAAGGTGGCGGCGGGGGCGAAAATCATCGCACAATCTGGCGTGCATCGCGATATTCCGGCGGGCCAAACCGTCGGCGGCACGCCTGCCGTACCGGCCGAGGAATGGCGCCGCCAATCTGCGGCCCTGCGCCGCTTGGTGCGCCGCACCGCTTCTGAGTCGACCAAGGAACCCAACGAGAGCGCATGATGGACGACGTTTCCGCATCGACCCCCCCTTCCGTTTCGACCATCGATCTGCTGCGGATCATGGAAATGATCCCGCATCGCTATCCGTTTTTGATGATCGACCGCGTGATCGACGTCGTGCGCGACGCGTCCGCCGTCGGCATCAAAAACGTCACGGTCAACGAGCCGCATTTCCAAGGCCACTTCCCGAGCCGCCCGATCATGCCGGGCGTGCTGATCGTCGAGGCGATGGCGCAGACTGCGGGCGTGCTCGTGGTGCACACGCTGGGACCTGAGTCCGAGGGCAAGCTCGTCTATTTCATGACCATCGACGATGCGCGCTTCCGCAAGCCTGTAACGCCCGGCGACACGCTGCACATCCATGTGGTGAAGCAGCGCTCGCGCGGCAATGTGTGGAAGTTCAAGGGCGAGGCGCGCGTCGAGGGTGCTCTCGTCGCGGAAGCCACCTTCTCCGCCATGATCGTGGACAACTGATGGATACCGGCGCCGCCAAACCCGAAACGCAGATCCATCCGACCGCGATCGTCGAGGCGGGCGCGAAGCTCGGGCTGGGCGTGCGCATCGGGCCGTTCTGCACGGTCGGCAAGGACGCAACGCTAAACGACGGTGTGGAACTCGTGAGCCACGTGGTGATCGCGGGCGACACCGAACTGGGCGCGCGCGTGCGCGTGTTTCCGTTCGCGTCGCTCGGCCACCCGCCGCAGGACCTCAAATTCAAGGGCGAGCGCACGCGCCTCGTCGTGGGCGACGACACGATCATCCGCGAGCATGTGACGATGAACCCGGGCACTTCGGGCGGCGGCGGCCTCACCAAGGTCGGGTCGCGCTGCCTGATGATGGCGGGTGCGCATGTGGCGCACGATTGCCGTGTGGGCGACCATGTGGTGATGGTGAACCAGGCGACCTTGGGCGGACATGTGCAGGTCGGCGACTATGCGATCCTGGGCGGCATTTCGGCCGTGCACCAGTTCGTGCGCATCGGCAAGCACGCCATGATCGGCGGCATGACGGGCGTGGAGGGCGACGTGATCCCCTACGGCATCGTGATGGGCGACCGCGCGCGGCTGCAAGGGCTCAACATCGTCGGCCTCAAGCGGCGCGGCTTCAGCCGCGAGGAGATCCACGATCTGCGCACGGCCTATCGGCTGCTGTTCGCGCAGGAAGGCACCATGGCCGAGCGGCTCGACGACGTGGCCGAACTCTACGGCAAGGTCGGTGCGGTCATGGATATTCTCGAATTCATCCGCGGCGCCAACAACCGCCAGATCTGCCTGCCCAAGGCCGACGCAACCCTGTGACAGGCAGGGCGAGCGGCAAGCTCGGCATCCTGGCGGGCGGCGGAACTTTGCCGCGCGCCGTCGCCGATGCCGCCGCCGCGTCCGGCCGGAAAGTCCATATCCTCGCCTTCGAAGGTTTCTGCGAACCCGCCACGGTCGCAGGCTATGCGCACGATTGGATCGGCCTGGCCAAGGTGGGTCGTCTGTTTGCCGCGTTGCGCGCGGCCGCGTGCGTCGAGATCGTGCTCGCGGGCCCCGTGCGGCGCCCAGGCCTTGCCCAGATACGCCCCGACTGGACCGGTGTTTCGACGCTGCTGCGTTTGCTGAGCGTTTGGGGTGGGGATGCGTCGCTGCTGTCGCGTGTGCTGGCTTTGCTCGAAGCACAGGGTTTTCGCGCCGTGGGGGCCCACGAAATTCTACCCGATCTGCTCGTAGCCGCCAGAACCTACGGCAGGCACAGCCCCGACGCGGCCGCACGCGCCGATATCGAGGCGGGCCTTGCAGCCGCGCGTACCCTGGGCCAGCGCCAGCGCGGCCAAGCGGTATTGGTGCGCAGAGGCACCGTGATCGGCGAAGAGACGCGCGGCGGCACGTCGGCCTTGCTGCGGCAGCAAGGCATCGCAGGTGCCGTGCTGGTCAAAGCCGCCATGCCGGGCCAGGATCGTCGCGTCGATCTGCCGACGGCGGGCATTGCGACGGTCGAGGCCGCCGCCGCGGCAGGCCTCGTCGGCATTGCACTCGAGGCCTGCAACGCCTTGCTGCTCGACCGCGACGCGGCCGTGGCGGCTGCCGACCACCACGGGCTTTTCATGGTGGGCGCATGACGGCAACGCGCATCTTTCTCGTGGCAGGCGAACCGTCGGGCGACAATCTCGGCGCCAAGCTGATGCTTGCCTTGAAGCGCGCCACCGGCGGCGCCGTGGAATTCTCCGGCGTCGGCGGCGAGCGCATGGCGGGCGAGGGGCTCAAGAGCCTCTTCCCCTTGTCCGACCTGTCGGTGATGGGCTTGGCCGAAGTCGTCCCGCGCCTGCCGACGATCTTCGCGCGCCTACGCCAGACGGCCGAAGCAATCAAGACAACGCGGCCCGACATCGTCGTGCTGATCGATGCACCCAGCTTCGGCTTGCGCGTGGCCGACCGCATTCGTGGGAGCGGCATTCCGGTCGTGCAGTATGTCGCCCCGCAATTGTGGGCGTGGCGGCCGGGCCGCGCCAAAAAACTCAAAGGCCGCATCGATGCGATGCTTGCCTTGCTGCCGTTCGAGCCGGACTTTTTCGCCAAACTCGGGCTTGCGTGCACGCATGTCGGCCATCCCGTGCTCGAAGATGCGCTGGCACCGGCCGATGCGGCGGGCTTTCGAACACGCCACGAGATTGCGGCAGAAGCGCCGCTTGTCGCCCTGCTACCCGGCAGCCGTGCGGGCCTGTTTGGCCGCATGGCGCCGACCTTCGCGGCCGCGGCAAACGCGCTTGCCGCGACGCATCCGCAAACCGCGTTCGTGGTTCCTTATGTCGCGAACACGGAGGTGGCTTCGGCCGCATTTGCAGCGACGTTGCCGGGCAAGGTCGTGCGCGTGGCCGACCCGGCGGAAAAGCGCGCGGCCTTTCGTGCGGCAGACGCAGCCCTTAGCGTATCGGGCACCTCGACTCTCGAATTGGCCGTCGCCGGTTTGCCGACCGTCGTCGGGCATCGCGTCAACGCGCTGTCGGGTTGGCTTGCGCGCAAGCTCATCCAGGTGCCGTACGTCGCGATGCCGAACGTGATCGCGGGCCGCGTGGTGATCCCCGAATTGCTCCAGGCCGATTGCACACCCGCAGCCCTTGCTGCCGCACTTGCGCATCTGCTCGACGATCCGGCGGCGGCGTCAAAAATGCGCGCCGATCTCGCTTCCGTGTGCGAAGCACTTGGCCAAGGCGAAATCGCGCGCGGACGATTGCCCTCCGACCGCGCGGCGACGGCGATTCTGGAACTGCTCAGAAGCCGAGGTTAGAAAAGCGCTTGCGGTGGGCGCGGATCGCGTCCTCGATCTGCAAGGCGACGTCGAGGGCGGCACGGCCGTCTTCGCCAGTCACGTGCGGCTTGTGGTCGCCGCGGCAGGCACCCAGGAAGCTTTCGATCTCGGTCTTCAGATCGTCGCCGTCCGGATAGTCGCGCTCGATGCGCTCGATGGGCGGCATGCCCGGCATCATCGCGGGCAGCAGCGTGCCGAGCAGCAGCCCGCCTTTGCCGCGCCGCATGGCCACGAGCTTGCGCTTGGCAAGATCGAGCGACACGTAGCTCTCGTGGCCGAAGATGCGCATCTTGCGCTCGGTCTTGAGGCTTATGCGGCTCGTGGTGATGTTGGCGACACACCCGTTGGCGAAGCCAAGCCGCACATTGGCGATGTCTTCGCCCTTGGTCACGACGGGGGCTCCCACCGCCATCACGCTTTCGACGGGAGCGCCCACGAGAGCCAAGATCAGATCAATGTCGTGGATCATCAGATCGAGAACGACCGAAACGTCGGTCGCACGCGGGTTGAACGGGTGGATGCGATCGCATTCGATGTAGAGCGGCGTGCCGACATAGTCGCGGGCCCCCAGCCGTTCGAGCAGGAAGCGCTGCAGATGGCCGACCTGCAGCACGGTGCCGCGCTTGGCGGCTGCAGCGATCAGCTTGTCGGCCTGGTCGCGCGTGTCGGCGATCGGCTTTTCGATCAGCACATGGATACCAGCTTCGATCAGCGCCAGGGCCACGTCGTAATGCAGCGACGTGGGAACCACGACCGACACGGCATCGACCTTGCCGACGAGTTCGCCTGCGTCGGCAAAGGCGGCGACGCCGTGTTTGGCAGCGGCGGCGTTGCGCGCGGCCGGATTGGGATCGACGATGCCCACGAATTGCGAGCCCGGCAGGTTCGCGTATTTGTCGGCATGGAAGCGGCCGAAATGGCCGGCGCCGACGACGGCGGTGCGAAGCGTTTTCATGCCGTTTGGTAGCGCGTTTTGCGGGCTGGCGCAAAGCCCCCAAGCTTGCCATGCTGGATCCCGAAAGAACGGGGAGGGACCTGCCATGGCCAGCGAATACCGCATGCTGCACACGATGATTCGTGTGTTCGATCTCGACAAATCGATCGATTTCTACTGCAACAAGCTCGGCATGCTGCTCCTGCGCCGCAAGGATTTTCCGGACGGCAAATTCACGCTCGCCTTCGTGGGCTACGGCCCCGAGGAGACCAATGCCGTGATCGAACTCACGCATAATTGGGGGCAGACCGAGCCCTACCAGATCGGTACGGGCTTCGGCCATGTGGCGTTGGGCGTGAAGGACATCTACGGCGCCTGCGAAAAGCTCGCCGCCGCCGGTGCGAAAATTCCGCGCCCGCCTGGGCCGATGAAACACGGCACGAGCGTGATCGCGTTCGTCGAAGATCCCGACGGCTACAAGATCGAACTCGTGCAGAAGTAACGGAGGCGGCGATGTCGGCGTTTGCGCATGTGCCGCTTGCAAGCTATCGCCGCTATCCCGCATCCGAGATGGCGGCGCGTGCGGCCGAGTTCTACGCCGACATCAAACGGCGGCGCACGGTGCGCGAGTTCTCGCCCGAGCCTGTCCCGCGTGCTGTGATCGAAGACGCGATCCGGGCGGCCGGTACCTCACCTTCGGGCGCCAATCAGCAGCCCTGGTTCTTCGCGGTTGCGACCGACCCGGCGGTCAAAGCGCGCATCCGTGCGCTTGCCGAAGAGGAAGAGCGCGAATTCTATGCGCGCCGTGCCAGCGAAGAATGGCTCGAGGCGTTGGCCCCGCTGGGGACCGACGACCGCAAGCCGTTTCTTGAAACAGCCCCGGTGCTGATTGCGATCTTCCAGCAAAGCTGGGGGATCGGCCCCAACGGCGAGAAGATCAAACACTACTACGCGCCGGACTCCGTGGGCATTGCGACCGGATTTCTGATCGCGGCCTTGCACCATGCGGGGCTTGCCACGCTCACGCACACGCCGTCGCCGATGGGTTTCTTGAACGAAATCTTCGGCCGCCCGCCCAACGAAAAGCCGTTTGTTCTGCTGGTCGTTGGCTATCCAGCCGACGGCGTCAAAGTGCCGGATATCGCGAAAAAACCGCTGGCGCAGATCATGGATTGGCGCTGAGCCTGGGTAGTTTCCGCTGCTAGTCGATAGCGCCTTGGCGCGTCAGCGTTGCAGGGCCGTCGGGCGCTTTGTCCGGCGATTTGCCGTTGGCGCGCCGCTGGGCCGCCGGAAGGCTTTGCCATGCATCTCGAAAATTCCGTCGTCGCCGAATTCCCGGACCATCTTGCCGCCGAAGGGGCCGTCAAGGCGCTTGCCGAGAGCGGCTTTGCGATGAAGCAGCTGAGCGTGCTCGGTCGCGGCTACCATACGGAAGAAAAAGTCGTCGGTTTCTACAATACCGGCGAGCGCGTGCGCTTCTGGGGTCCGCGCGGTGCCTTCTGGGGCGCGTTGTGGGGCGTGTTTTTCGGCGGACTCTTCGTGGTGACGCCGATCGCAGGCCCGGTGGTTGCCCTCGGCTATCTCGGCGCGCTTGCGTTGGCCGCGATCGAAAACGCCGTGCTGGTCGGCGGCTTGAGTGCCGTCGGTGCAGCCCTCTACGGTCTCGGCGTGCCGAAAGACACGATCGTGCAGTATGAAATGTCGATCAAGGCCGACAAGTTTCTGGTTATGGCGCACGGTACGGCGGCCGAGATGACGCGCGCGAAGGCTGTGCTGGCATTCAAGCATCCGCTCAATCTCGACGAACATCGCGTCGCGGACGCTGCTGCTGGATCGACGCAGGGGCTAGCCCCCGCCCTTTAGTGCGCGATCCGGATCGACTGCCCGAGACGCTGCTGGGTTTCGTGCGGTCGACTGGGGTTTGGCACCAGACGGCGCTGTCGCTGCTGTCGGTCGCGGTGTTTGCGGCCTCGACGGCACCGCTCGAAATCCAGCGGCGCCTGATCGACGATGCGGTGGCCGGCAGTCCGGTTGCGGCGATCGTGTGGCTTGCTGTTGCCTATGCCGGGCTGGCGCTTGCCGAGGGTTTGCTGAAGCTCGGGCTCAACGTCTACCGCGCCTGGATCAGCGAGACGGCCGTGCGCGACCTGCGCGTGCGGTTCCGCCGACTGATCGATCAATTGCCGGCGGGTGCCACCGGCGCTGCCTCGCGCGGGGTTGGTGCTTCGGCGATCCTCATGGAGGCCGAACCCATCGGCGGTTTTGTCGGCGGTGCGGTCTCGGAGCCCGTGCTGCAAGGCGGCTTGCTTGCCAGCGTGTTCGGCTACATGCTGTATCTGCAGCCGTCCATGGCGCTGGTCGCGTTTGCGGCCCTGTCGCCGCAGGTGGTGTTCGTGCCGATGCTGCAGCGTGCCATCAATGCGCGCATCGCGGCGCGCATCGAAACGCTGCGCGCGGTCGGCAGCACCATCGCCGACGGGCCGACGGATGCCGACGCCGCCACGGCCGCGCAGGATGCGCGCATAGCACACGCCTTTGCGCTGAACATGGGCATCTACCAGCTTAAATTCTCGATGAACTTCCTGATGAACCTTTTGCACCATGCCGGCACGGCTTGCGTGCTTGCGGTCGGCGGCTGGTTCGTCGTTGCAGGCGAGGCGCAGATCGGCACGGTCGTGGCCTTCATCTCCGGCCTTGCGAAGGTCAACGACCCGTGGGGCGATTTGGTCGACTGGTATCGCGAACTCACCGCAACCGCGACCAAATACCGCCTCGCCGTCGCCGCCGCACGCACGCTTGATGCGGCAGGCGGCTAGCGCTTCAACCCCACCAGATCGCGGCGATAAGGGCGACGATCGCGACGGGGCCGACGGCTAAGCGCATCAAGCGCCAGAAAGACGGGCGGTTGTCGTTGACGGCGGGCGGCAGGCGGCGGCGGCCGAGCAGGGCAGGCGGGACGGCACGCGCAACGCTTGGATATTGCGTCGTCGTGCGCATCTGCCCCGTGCCGCGTTTGGCCATGACCCGCTTCCTCGCCCGCTTCTTCGGCCGCCGTCAGCGCTTGTCCATCGGCACGAACGGCCGATGGGCGGCACCCGTGTAGAGCTGGCGCGGGCGGCCGATCTTCTGCTCGGGATCTTCGATCATCTCGTTCCACTGCGCGATCCAGCCCGTGGTGCGCGCGAGTGCGAACAGGGCCGTGAACATCGCAACCGGGAAGCCCATCGCCTTCAGGATGATGCCCGAATAGAAATCGACGTTGGGATAGAGCTTCTTCGAGATGAAATATTCGTCCGACAGCGCGATGCGCTCGAGTTCCATCGCAATGTCGAGCAGCGGATCGGTCACGCCGAGTTCGCCCAGCACCTCTTTGCAGGTCGCGGCCATCACCTTGGCGCGTGGATCGTAGTTCTTGTAGACGCGGTGGCCGAAGCCCATCAGACGCACGCCTTCATTCTTGTCTTTGACGCGCTTGATGAACTCGGGGATTTTGTCTTTGGTGCCGATTTCGGCGAGCATCTTCAAGACGGCCTCGTTGGCGCCGCCGTGCGCCGGGCCCCATAGCGTGGCAATGCCGGCTGCGATGCACGCAAACGGATTGGCGCCCGACGAACCTGCGAGGCGCACGGTCGAGGTCGAGGCGTTCTGCTCGTGGTCGGCGTGCAAGATGAAGATCTTGTCCATCGCCTTGGCGAGAACGGGATTGACCTCGTAAGGCTCGCACGGCACGCCGAACGTCATCTGCAGGAAGTTGGCGGCATAGGCGTGATCGTTGCGCGGATGCATGAAGGGCTGGCCGACCGAATATTTGAAGGCCTGTGCCGCGATCGTCGGCATCTTCGCGATGAGGCGGTAGGAGGCAACCATGCGCTGGTGCGGATCGGAAATGTCGAGGCTGTCGTGGTAGAAGGCTGCCAAGCCGCCGACCACGCCGCACATGACGGCCATCGGATGCGCGTCGCGCCGGAAGCCGGAGAAGAAGCGGTTGATCTGCTCGTGCAGCATCGTGTGCAGCGTGATGTCGCGCTCGAACTTCTTCTTGTCCGTTGGGTTCGGCAGTTCGCCTTTGAGGATCAGATAGGCGACTTCCATGAAGTCGCAATGTTCGGCGAGGTCCTCGATCGCATAGCCGCGGTGCAGGAGGATGCCCGCATCGCCGTCGATATACGTGATCTTGGATTTGCAGGCCCCCGTCGAGGTGTAGCCGGGGTCGTAGGTGAAATAGCCGGTATCGCCGTAGAACTTGCGCACGTCGACAACTTGCGGCCCGACCGAACCAGACAGCACGGGCAGCTCGAATTGTTTTTTGGTCTGGTTGTCGATGACGGTGACAGTGGCTTTGTCCTGGGTCATGCGGCGGCTCTCTTTTTGATTTGTTCGCAGGTGCAGTATTGGAGCCTAGTGCTCGGCTTTTGGCAAGTCGTGACTGGTGAATTCAGGCGGGCGGTGCGGCCTGGAGCGCATCGTCGATGCGGCCAAGCGTCTCCGCCCGACCCAAAATCGTCATAACCTCGAAAATCGGTGGCGATGTACCCTGGCCCGACAGGGCCGCGCGCAAGGGCTGGGCCAGCGTGCCGAGTTTGACGCCGCTGGTTTCGCTTGCCGTCCGGAAGGCCGCTTCGAGGGCGGTGGCGGTCCAGTCTTCGGCTGCCGCGAGCACCGCGCGGCCTGCGCGCAGATGCGCGAGGCCTTCGCCCGCCAACAGTTTCTGCGCAGCCGTATCGAGCGCCAATGGCCGGGCCTGGACATAGAAGGTCGCAGCCTTGGCAAGTTCGAGCAGGGTCTTGGCGCGTGCCTTGAGTCCGGCCATGCCGGCGAGCAGACGCGTTTGCGCCAGTTCGTCGATCTTGGTTGCCGCCGCCGCTTCGATGAGCAGCGTTGCGGACGCCAGCAAATGCGCGTCGCTCGCCTCGCGCATGTAATGGCCGTTCACGCTGTCGAGCTTCTTGAAATCGAAACGCGCGGGGCTGCGGCCAATGCCGTCGAGATCGAACCATTCGATCGCCTGGGCGGTATCGACGATCTCGGCATCGCCATGGCCCCAGCCGAGGCGCAGCAGATAGTTGCGCATTGCCTCGGGCAGATAGCCCATGTCGCGATAGGCTTCGACCGCCAAGGCGCCATGGCGCTTGGAGAGCTTGGCGCCGTCGGGGCCGTGGATCAGGGGGATATGCGCGTAGACCGGCGTCGGCCACCCGAGCCGCTCGATGAGTTGCATCTGGCGCGCCGCATTGTTGAGATGGTCGTCGCCGCGCACGATGTGCGTGACCCCCATGTCGTAATCGTCGACGACGACCGACAGCATGTAGGTGGGCGTGCCGTCGGCGCGCAGCAGGATCATGTCGTCGAGCTGTTCGTTGCGCACCACGACGTCGCCTTGCACGCGGTCGCGGATCACGGATTCGCCGTCCTGGCGTGCTTTGAGGCGCACAACCGGCTTCACGCCGGCGGGGGCGTCTTTGGGATCGCGGTCGCGCCAGCGCCCGTCGTAGCGGATCGGCTTGCCGGCTGCTTTCTGGGCACTGCGCATCTCGTCGAGCTCTTGCGGGCTCGCATAGCAGAAATAGGCCCCGCCTTTGGCCATCAGCTCGTGCGCCACGGCCGCGTGCCGGTCCATGCGCGCGAACTGGAACACAACGTCTCCGTCCCAGTCGAGGCCGAGCCATTTGAGGCCGTTCAGAATCGCTTCGGTCGCCTCGGGCGTGGAGCGCGCGCGGTCGGTGTCCTCGATGCGCAGCAGGAATTTGCCGCCGACATGTTTGGCGTAGAGCCAGTTGAACAGGGCCGTGCGGGCCCCGCCGATATGCAGATAGCCGGTCGGCGAGGGGGCGAAGCGGCAGACGATTGGCGCGGCGGCGTTGTTTGTCATGGCAAAATCAGGCTACATCTATAGGTGAGAGGTGCTGCGGCTCAACCGCGTGCTTCTCCTATCATGGGGCCGCCAGGATGCACAGGCCGCAGGCAGCATCGGCAGATGACGTACGCCGATGGCCGACCGGGCAAGAGTTCTGGCTTCGTACGCTCGAGAGCGAGCGGCCGCAGTTGGCTTTGTGGCTGCCGGTGCTGCTGGGCACCGGCATTGCCCTTTATTTCGCACTTGATCGCGAGCCCGAGGCTTGGATCGCGCCGACTTTCCTGGCGGTGGCGATCGTGTTTGCCGCCCTGGGCCGCAGTATCGGCAGCGTGTTTGTGGCAGCGGTTGCGTTGGCGGCGATTTCGCTTGGCTTTACTGTCGCGCATTGGCGCAGCCACGATGTGGCAGCCCCAGTGCTCGAGCGACGGTTGGCTTCCGTATCGGTTACGGGCCGCATCGTGGCGATCGAAGCGCGTGCCGAGGGCGAGCGCATCCTGCTCGACCGGCTTGCGATCGCGGGGCTCCCGCCGTCGCAAACGCCCGAACGCATCCGCGTGCGCCTCGACAATGTCGGCGACCTGCGGCCGGGCGACGAAATCCGCCTCGCGCGCGTGTCGTTGCTGCCCCCGCCGGGCCCGAGTGCACCGGGCGCTTTTGATTTCGCACGCCAAGCTTGGTTCGACCAGCTTGGCGGTGTGGGCAGTGCGCGAGGGGCGGCCGAGCTCATCGCGCGCGGCGAGATCTCCGACTGGCGCTTGGCGATGAATGCGCTGCGCGCAAATGTCGTCGCGCGCATCCGCGCGGTGCTGCCCGATCCAGCGGGGGCGATCGCGATCGCCCTGATCGCGGGCGAGCAGGGGGCCGTGTCGGCCGATGCGCTCGCGGCGTTCCGCGATTCAGGGCTCCAGCACATTCTGTCGATCTCGGGGCTGCATATCGGCATGGTCGCGGGCATTGTTTTCTTTGCCGTGCGGCTTGGGTTGGCACTGGTGCCGCGCGCCGCCCTCTATTGGAACACTAAAAAGATCGCCGCCGTTGCGGCCTTCCTCGCGATCAGCTTCTACGCGGCGTTTGCCGTGCAGAGCGTACCTACGCAGCGCTCGTGGCTGATGACGAGCGTGGTGTTGGCGGCGATTTTGATCGACCGCCAGGCGATCACGCTGCGGCTCGTCGCGTGGGCGGCCGGGCTCATTCTGCTGGTCATGCCCGAAGCGCTCGTCTCGGCGAGTTTCCAGATGTCGTTTGCGGCCGTGACGGCGTTGGTCGCGGCATGGGAGGCAGCGCGCGCGCCTTTTGCGCGCGCACGTGCCAATGGGGGCTGGGGTGCGAAAGCGCTGGTATGGCTCGCGGGCACCGTGATGACGTCGCTGGTGGCAGGCATGGCGAGTGCCCCGTTCGCACTCTACCATTTCAATCGCTTCACCGTGTTCGGGCTGCTCGCCAATTTGCTGGCGGTGCCGCTCACCGGCCTTTGGGTAATGCCGTGGGCGCTGGCGGCCGGCCTCTTGCTGCCGTTCGGCCTCGAGGCGTTGGCGCTGGTGCCGCTCGGTCGGGGGGTGGACGGGTTGCTCGCTATCGCCAAATGGGTCGCGGGGCTCGATGGGGCGGTCGCCTTGCTTCCGGCCATGCCGGTTTGGGGTCTTGTTGCCGTGTCGGTGGGGCTCGTGTGGTTGTGCCTGTGGCGCAGTGTGTGGCGCCTTGGCGGTGCGGTACCGATCGCGGTCGGTTTGGCTGGGCTCGCGACGATGGTGCCGCCCGACATTCTCGTGTCGGGCGACGGGCGGTTGATGGCCGTGCGCGACGCCGACGGGCGGCTCACGCTTTCGGTGCCGCGCGGCGACCGTTTTGCGCGCGACACCTGGCTGCGGCGCGACGGGCTCGAAGAAGCCGAAAGCTGGCCGCGCAACGGCACCAACGCCGACGGCCGGCTCGAATGCCGGCCCAGCGACTGCGTCTATCGCGTCAATGGGACGAGTGTGGCGATCGTGCGCCAGGCGCGGGTGCTGCCGGTGGCGTGCCGGGATCGCGATTTGGTGATCGCGACCGTCAATCTGTTTGCGGTGTGTCGGGCGGCGGCGGGGCAGACGATCGACCGGGCCGATCTGCTGCGCGACGGGGCCCACGCGATTTGGATCGAGGCGAACGGAATCCGCATTGAAACCGTGCGGGCCGCACGCGGCGATCGGCCGTGGGTCCCGCCCGCCCGAGACACCACGCAGCCGAGGCTCGTTCCCGCCGTGCCTGGTGCAAGCCCGGACGCGGCGGGATTCTAGTTCGAGGTCAGTGGAAGCGGCGCATTAGGCCGACGAGCTTGCCCTGCACGCGCACGCGGTCGGGGCCAAAGATGCGCGTCTCGTAGGCTTTGTTGGCGGGCTCGAGCGCGATGGACGCGCCGCGGCGGCGGAAGCGCTTCAGCGTGACTTCCTGCTCGTCGATCAGCGCCACGACGATCTGGCCGTTGTCGGCCGTATCGACCTTCTGGATCAGCACCGTGTCGCCGTCGAGAATGCCGGCCTCGACCATCGAATCGCCGGCGACTTCGAGGGCGAAATGCTCGCCGCGGCTCAGCATCTGCGGCGGCACGTCGACCGTGTTGGAATTGTCGCGCATCGCCTCGATCGGCAGACCTGCGGCAATGCGGCCGTAGAGCGGCAGCTTGACGACTTCGACGCCGACCGGAGCAAGTGTGTGCGCCGTGCGGAACTCGTTCTTGACGACTTGCGGGCGGAAGCCGCGCGCGGTTTCGCCGCCCGGACCGCCCGGATTGGCGACCAAAGCCGGGCCCGAGGCGGGCTTTAGGCCCTGGGCTTGCAGATTGTCCGGCAGACGTACGACTTCAAGCGCGCGCGCGCGATGCGGCAGGCGACGGATGAAACCGCGCTCCTCGAGGCCCGTAATCAGGCGGTGGATGCCTGATTTGGATTTGAGGCCGAGCGCGTCTTTCATCTCGTCGAACGACGGCGGCACGCCGACATCGGCCAAGCGCTGGTTGATGAGCAGCAGCAGCTCGTATTGTTTGCGGGTCAACATGGGGCAACACCTGTTTTTTTGGCGCGCACGTGCGTGCGGCACCGGATTGCAGCTGCGGCTGGTTTTTGGGCAGAACCGCAAGCGCTAGGCGCTCTTAGGGGCGGTATCCACAACATCCCGTAAACGAAGCCGCAACAGTCACGAACTGTTCTAGTTTGGTTCGAGCCTATCGTCAAGCTTTATCCACAGACGGGGGCGAGTTCCACGAATTGCACGCTGTCGCCTTGCTTGGCCGCAGGCGCATGAGGGGGCCGCACAACGAGCCCGTCGGCGGTCGCGAGCAGGGCCAGCATCGAACTGTCCTGGCGCGCGAACGGGGTTGCAACGAGGTTGCCGTTTTCGTCTGCGGCAATCTTGGCGCGCAGATAGTCTTCGCGCATGTCGTTGGCCGCAAGATCGCAGCCGAGGATGGCGCGCCGCCGTTTGGGTAGCGGATTGGCCCGGCCCAGCATCGTCGCGAGGATCGGTCCCAGGAACAAAACGGCGCACACGAGCGACGACACCGGATTGCCGGGCAAGCCCAGCATCGGCACGTCGCCATAGCGCCCGAACATCAGCGGTTTGCCGGGGCGCATCGCGATTTGCCAGAAATCGAGGGCAAGCCCGCTTTGGCCCAAGGCCGCACGCACGAGATCGTGGTCGCCGACGGAAGCCCCGCCGGTCGTGACCAACAGATCGGCCCCGCGCGCACCTGCGGCCAACGCTTGCAAGGCTTCGGTTGTGTCGGGTGCGATCGGCAGCACGCTTGCAATCCCGCCCGCCTGTTCGACGAAGGCGGCAAGGGCCGCACTGTTCGACGAGACGATCTGGCCGGGCAGGGGCTCCGTGCCGGGCAGCACGATTTCGTCGCCGGTGGCGAGGATTGCAACGCGCGGCCGTCGCCGCACTTCAAGCCAGGCATGGTTCGTGGCGGCCGCAAGGCCGATCTGGCGCGGTCCCAACACGGTGCCGGCGGGAAGCAGATTCTGGCCGCGCTTGAAATCGAGCCCGGCCGGCCGCACGAAGCGCCCGACGGGCTCGCTCTGTTTGGCGCGGATCCGGTCGCCGTCGGCTTCGGCGTTTTCCTGGATGAGGATCGTATCCGCCCCCTCAGGCACGATCGCACCCGTGAAGATGCGCACGCATTCGCCTTGGCCAATGCGGCCTGGAAATGGATGCCCGGCCGGTGCGGTGCCGATCTGGCGCAAGCTTGCGGGTGCATTCGTGATGTCGGCTGCGCGCACGGCATAGCCGTCCATGGCCGAAACGGCGGCGGGCGGCTGCGTGAGTTTGGCGACGAGATCGACCGCCAATGTGCGGCCCGCACTTTGCGCCAGCGATACGGTCTCGGCACCCACGGGGCCGAGGGCCGCCAGAATGCGCGCTTGGGCTTCCGCGACCGCCAGCATCAGGCTTGCTCGAACAGGCCGGACTTGCCGCCTTCTTTGCGCACGAGGCGGATCGCCTCGATGCGCATGCCGCGGTCGACCGATTTGCACATGTCGTAGACCGTGAGGGCCGCGACCGACACGGCCGTCAGCGCTTCCATCTCGACGCCGGTCTGGCCGGTGAGCCCGACCGTCGCTTCGATTTCGACGGCACTTGCCGCTTCGTCGATCGAAAGCTCGACTGAAACGCTGGACAAAGCGAGCGGGTGACACAGCGGAATAAGCTCGTGAGTCTTCTTGGCAGCCATAATGCCGGCAAGCTGGGCGACCGCCAGCACGTCGCCCTTCTTGAAGCCGCGGCCCTGGATCAAGCGCAGCGTGTCCGGCGACACGCAGACACGCCCGCGCGCGGTGGCACGGCGCTGTGTGTGTTCCTTTGTGCCGACATCGACCATCACGGCATTGCCGGCGGCGTCGAAATGGGTGAGATCGCGGCTCATGCCGAGACCTGGGCGCGGGCGAGCAGGCTGCGCGTGGCGGCTTCCACGTCCGTCTGCAGCATCAGGCTTTCGCCGACGAGGAAGGCGGCAGCACCTGCCGCTTCAAGCCGCGCGATATCGCCCGGATTGCGAATACCGCTCTCGGCGACGAGCAGCCGGTCGCGCGGGACGAGCGGGGCGAGGGCCTCGAACGTCGCAAGATCGACGGCAAGCGTCTTGAGATTGCGGTTGTTGACGCCGATCAGCGTCTCGGCCCCGTTTGCCGCCCCCTTGGGCAACGTGAGGGCGCGCGCCATTTCGGCCGCATCGTGCACTTCGGCAAGCACGTCGAGCCCGAGATCGAGCGCCGTCTCGCACAGATCCTGCGCCTGGCAATCGTCGAGGGCAGCGAGAATCAGCAGCGCGCAATCGGCCCCGAGCGCACGCGTTTCGCGCAGCTGGTAGCCATCGACGACAAAATCTTTGCGTAAGGTCGGCAAGGCGACGGCCGCGTGTGCCTGTTGGAGATACGCATCTCTGCCCTGGAAATAGGCTTCGTCGGTCAGCACGGAGAGGCACGTGGCCCCGCCATTGCGATAGGCCTCGGCCAAGCGTGCCGGATCGAAATCGGCGCGGATGAGACCCTTGGAGGGCGAGGCTTTTTTGATCTCGGCGATCAGCGCCACGTCGCCCGCTTGTGCACGCTTGCGCAAGCTCTTGGCAAAGCCGCGCACTCTGGGTGCGTGCGGAAGTTTTGCGGCAAGCGCTTCTTCGGGCACGGCCGCCCGGCGTGCTGCGACTTCGACGCGCTTGTCGGCAAGGATGCGGGAAAGAACGTCGCTCATGCGCCGGACCGATTGGTGATGTCGACGAGTGCGTCGAGGGCGGCGAGCGCTTTGCCGCTGTCGATCGCGGAGGCTGCTTGGGCCACACCTTCGCGCAGATCGGCGGCGGCATCGGCAATCACGAGTACGGCGGCCGCGTTCAGCAGCACGACGTCGCGTATCGGGCCTTTGGCCCCGCCCAAAAGGGCGCGCATTGTCGCGGCGTTTTCGGCCGGCGTGCCGCCTTTGAGGTCGGCGGCCTTGGCAAGCGGCAGGCCCGCTTGTTCGGGGCTAACTTCGAATTCGCGCACCGCACCGTCTTTGAATTCGGCCACATGGGTGGGGCCGGTCGTGGTGATTTCATCGAGCCCGTCCGAGCCGTGCACGACCCAGGCGCGCTCCGAGCCGAGGCGGCCGAGTGTATGCGCAAGCGGGGCGACCCATTTGCGCGCGAACACGCCGACGAGCTGGCGCTTGACCCCGGCCGGATTCGACAACGGCCCCAGCAGATTGAAGATCGTGCGCGTGCCCATTTCGACGCGCACGCCCGCGACGTGGCGCGTGGCCGAATGGTGGCGCGGCGCCATCATGAAGCCCACACCCGCTTTCGAGATCGCGTATTCGACGAGCTTCAGATCGCACTCGATATTGACGCCGAGGGCTGTCAGCACATCGGCCGCACCCGATTTGGACGTGAACGCGCGGTTGCCGTGTTTGGCGACCTTCTGGCCGCAGCCCGCGAGCACGAACGAGGCGGCCGTCGAAATGTTGAACGAGCCCGAGGCGTCGCCGCCCGTGCCCACCGCTTCGACCGCACCTTCGGGGGCGACGACCTTGAGGGCTTTGGCGCGCATCGTGCGCGCGGCCGCCGCGATCTCGTCGACGGTTTCGCCGCGCAAGCGCAGCGCCATCAGAAAAGCGCCCATCTGGGCGGGTGTCGCATTGCCCGACATGACGATTTCGAACGCGTCGCCGGCTTCGCTTTCGGTCAGCGCATGGCCGTCGGCCACACGCGCGATCAGCGCTTTGAGTTGCGTCATGTCGCCCGGCATTCGGCTGTCTCCCGCCCGTTCTTGGTGCGCCCTTGGAAAATCGATCCGGCGCTTATAGCAGCAACTTCATGCCCCTACAAAGGGCCGCGCGCCGCGTGGATGGCCTCGGTCAGCATCGAATCCGTGAGCCCCTGCGGATCGATCACGCGCTCGGTCGGGATCGTGAAGGACACGGTCGTGCCCTTGCCCGGAATGGAGGCGATCGCGAGCGTGCCGCCATGCATCTCGACGATGGCTTTGGTCAGCGGCAGGCCAAGACCGGTTCCTTCATGTTTGCGGCTCAAGCTGCTTTCGACCTGGCGGAACGGCTGCAGGGCGGTGGGGATGTCTTGCGGGCGCATGCCGATGCCGGTGTCGGTCACGCGCACGACGAGGCTGCCGTCGGACACGCGGGCACCCGACAGGCCCACGCTGCCGCCCGCCGGCGTGAACTTGATCGCGTTGGACAGAAGATTGAGCAGGATCTGCTTGAGCTTCACCCGGTCGGCCCAGATCGGCGGGAACTCGTCGAAATCGGCGATCGCAAGGGAGAGATTTCCGCGTTGCGCGCGGTCGTCGACGAGGCGCACGCACGCGTCGACGACTTCCGCCAGCGACACTTGCTCTTCGCGCAAGGTCGCCTGGCGCGCTTCGATCTTGGAGAGGTCGAGAATGTCGTTGATGAGCGTCAGCAGATGGCGGCCGGACTCGCGGATGTCGCGCGCGTATTCCTCGTAGCGCGCGTCGCCCAAGGGGCCGAAGAGCCGGTCGGTCATGATCTCGGAGAAGCCGATGATGGCGTTAAGCGGCGTGCGCAGCTCGTGGCTCATATTGGCGAGGAATTGCGACTTCGAGCGGTCGGCAAGTTCGGCCTGTTCTTTGGCCAGACGCAACGCTTCTTGGGCCGCTTCGCGGTCGCTGATGTCGGTGAAGCTCGAGACCGAGCCGCCGTCCGAGAGCGGCTGCACGTCGATCTCGACCGTGCGCCCGTCGGCCATGTCGATCGTGAATTTGCTCGGCGTTTTCGCGCGCAGGGCGGCGAGCGTTCTTTCGACCAGCTGCTCGGGCTTGTCGGTGCGGAACGCGCCGCGTGCGATCGTCGCGCGCATCACCGTTTCGACCGCGGTGCCGGGGACGACGTCGCCTTCCTCGATGTTGCCGATCTCGAGATAGCGGCGGTTGTAGACGACGATACGCTGCTCGGCGTCGCACACGCACATGCCCTGCGCCATGTTTGCAAGTGCGAGTTCGAGTTGCGCTCGCAGCGTCGTGAGTGCCGCATCGGCCGCGATGCGGTCGGTGACGTCGAGCAGGATGCCGTCCCACAGGATCGAGCCGGCGGCCTCCAAGCGCGGGCGGGCGGTGACCTCGATCGAGAGTATCCGGCCGTCGGCATGGCGCGCGCGACCGATCCAGCTCACCGCCGACATGTCGTGCGCCGAGCTCTCGAACGCGTCCTTGAAGCGCTGCAGATCTTCGGCAAGCAGGATCGCGCGCAGCGAGCCGCCGCTGAGGCGCATCACGCGTTCGGCCGAAAAGCCGAACAGCTCCTCGAGGGCCGCGCCGATCCACACGATGTTCGTGCGCCCGTTGGGCAAGCGGCGGCGCTGGAACACCACGCCCGGGATATTGGCGACGAGCGACTGGTAGCGCTGGTCCGACTGGCGCAAGCTGCGCTCGCTTTCCTCGACGCGGCCCAAATGCCGCGACAAAGCGAGGATCAGGAAGACGACCGAGGCCAGCACCAGCACCGAAAACGGCACCGACACCTGCAGCGACTGGCGCCATTCCGCTAGGAAATCTTCGGGCGCCACGCCGCCATATACGACCCAGCCGCGCCCCGGCACGGGGGTGAAGGCGAAGAGCCGGTCGATGCCGTCGATGCTGGCCGAACGCTCGGTCAGCGTTTCGTTCTGGCTGAAGGCGCGCAAGGCGATCGGGAACGTGGCCGCCGACACAACCGATCCGCGGTCGGCAGCGGGCACGCGAACCACCAGATGGCTGCGCACGTCGACGATCGCGAAGATGCTGCGCCGGCCGCTGTCCAGGCGTTTGAAAATGCGTTCGAAGGCCATGCGCGGGATCTCCGCAACGATGAGGCCGTACTGGCCATTGTCGCGCCCGATCACGGGGGCCGAGATCGCGATGCAGCCCTGGCAGCTCGGCCCGTCGTCCACGGGCGGATCGACCACGCTCAGCAGCACGCCGTCGCCGACCGTGGCCATGAACGCGCGATGCGCAAACGAAGTGCCCGGCAGGGTCGCGTCGCTCGACGCGCGAACCAGACCGTTTTTGTCGATCGCCATGAGCCGGCCGATCGCGGGTTCGGCGGCCGCAAAGCGCATCAGCATTTCCGAGATGCGTGTCAAGTCGGCGCCTTGCTGCCAATATTCGATTTCCGCAAGATCGACGGCCGCCGCCAGCACGCCCAAATCGACTGCCGCCAGCGTGCGCGCGACCTGCTCGCCCAGGACGTTGGTGATGTTGCGAATTTCGCGCTCGGCCGCGCGCGCGGCTTGCTCGGCGTTGGCGCGCGCGTTGTAGACGAAATAGGCCATGAACGCGACGCTGATGCCGACGGCAAGGCCGATCAGTCCCCAACGAAAGCGCGAATAGCCGAGAGACAGCGGGCCGCGCCTAAGCGAACGGCCGTCGCTGTCGCTAGACAGCATTGTTGCGCCGCGCGGAGATCGACATGCGGCAGCTTCGCGCGTCGATCGTGGCACGCAGGCTGTCGGCCGACAGCACGCCTTCGAGCACGTGGCTCTCGCCCTGGAAAAACACGTTCGCGACGAACCTGCCGTTTGCTTCGACGTAGCTCGAGGCGCGGACCGGCGTGCGCGTCGGATTTTCGGAGTCCGTAAACTCCATCGCGAGTTCGCCGAGCTTCAGCGTGGCGCGTAGGGCATAACGCCGCTCGCAGCGCGATTCAGGCCCTGTGCTACGGAGGCCTTCGCCCACGAACACGCCGTCGGCCGCCGAAATCGCCCCGCCGCCGCCGCGCACGCTGCACGCGGCGAGCGCCAAAGCCATGCCGACGATGCCAAACCAGCGCCATGTCGGTTCGCGCAAGCGCTTCATTTTGCTTGTTCCCTTGTTGAACGCCGGAGTCTCGCCTGTTGCGCCGTTTGGCGCAACTGCATCGAAGCTTTACCTTCCCGTAAGGGGATAGTTTATGCTCCGCTTCGGTGTCGTTCGGCCAGCGTCTTTTGAAGGAAAAATACGATGAATATCGGCGAAGTTGCGGCGGCAACCGGGATGACTGCCAAGTCGATCCGCTACTACGAATCGGTCGGGCTCGTGGCCCCGGCGGCGCGCGGCCAAAACAACTACCGCGCCTATGGGGCGCGCGAAATGGCCGAATTGCGCTTTGTGCACCGGGCGCGCTCGCTCGGCTTCTCCGTTAAGGACGTGGCCGATCTTCTGGCGCTGTGGCGCGACCGCAGCCGCGCAAGCCAGCAAGTCCATGCGATGGCGGTTTCTCATATGGCGGCAATCGAGCAAAAGATCGCCAGTCTCGAGACCATGAAAGCGACGTTGCAGACGCTGCTGCGGCGCTGCCACAACGACGACCGGCCGGACTGCCCGATCCTCGACGATCTGGCGCGCTAGTCGGGCGCCGAATCGCGCTATAATTTCCCGATGGCCCGCCGTCCTTCGCCTGCAGCAAGGGGATTCGCCCGCGATTTTGGAATCGCGGCTCTCGTTGCGATTCCGCTGATCGCGGCGAGTGCTGGCGCCTATATCTATTGGCAGGCGGCCACGCTTGCGCCGGACGCGCCCGAGCCCGTCACGGTCGCATTGGCGGGCGTGAGCGAAACGGGCGACGCCGAGCCTGCGGCGGCACCGCGCACCCAGGTTCGCGCGCCGGCACCGGCGCCAGCAGCCGAAACCGTCGTGCCGTTTTTCGAGATCGTGCGCGTGGGCGCACCGGCCGCTCTGAGCCCGGTTGTGGCTGCACCTGCGCCAGCACCTGCCGCCGCGCCGCGCGCCAGCGACGCCGGTTGGGAAGCGCGCGCCGTGCGTCCGCCGCAGATCCGCGCTGGTGCTTGGATTGCGATCGTGATCGACGATCTCGGTGTGGATGCGGCGCGCGCCGCACGTACGATGGCGTTGCCGGGCCCGCTGACGCTGTCGTTTCTGAGCTACGCGCCCGACCTTGCCGAGCAAGGGCGCCAGGGCCGTGCGGCGGGGCACGAGATTCTGCTGCATCTGCCGATGGAGCCGGAGGGGCGCGACAATCCGGGGCCGGGCGCTTTGTTCGTGCGCATGTCGGCCGACGACATCCGCGCCCGCACCGCAAATGCGCTCGACCGGTTGCCCACCGCGGTCGGCCTCAACAACCATATGGGCAGCCGCTTCACGCGCGATCCCGCAGCGCTCGCACCGGTGCTGCAGGAGATCGCCGCGCGTGGACTTTTGTTCTTGGACAGCCGCACGACCGGCAATTCGGCGGGCAGTGCGGTCGCACAGTCGTTCGGCGTGGCGCATGCGGTGCGCGACGTGTTTCTCGACAACGAGATCGAAGCGGGGGCCGTGCGCAAGCAGCTGGCCGAACTCGAGCGCGTCGCCAATCGGCGCGGCACTGCGGTCGCGATCGGCCATCCGCACGACGCGACGCTCGAAGCGCTCGCCGCCTGGATCCCGACCATGAATTCGCGCGGCCTGCAGCTGGTTCCGGTGTCGGCCGTCGTGCGCCAGCAGCGCCAAGCGCCCGCGAGCCCCAATCTTGCCCCTGTCGCCCTGGCACCCGTTGCCGCGCGCGAGACGGCATCCACAATGCCGTCGCCGTCGCAGACACGGGCTGCGACCGTCACGCGCGCCATCCCCGAACCCGCAGCCGCAACCGGAGAACCGCCGTGGAAACGATATCCTACCGAGTGACCGGCATGACCTGCGGCGGCTGCGCACGCGCGATGACGCGTGCACTCACTGCTCAAGGTGCGACAGCGCCCGCCGAGATCGATCTGGCGCAAAGTCGCGTGACGGTCGCCGGCCTCGACGACCGCCAGGTGCAGGCGGCCGCCGAGGCGGCTGGCTTCGTCTATGTCGGACGGACGGCCTAGACCTAGCCGTTGCGCACGCGGCCGAGGAACTCGCCGACATTGCCGCGCAGATCGTTCGACTGTGCCGTGAGGCGGTCTGCGGTCTGCAGCACTTTGAGCGCGTTGTCGCCGGTCTGGGTTGCGGCTTTCGTGACGCCCGCAATGTTCGACGACACTTCGGACGTGCCGGCTGCCGCCTGCTGAACGTTGCGCGCGATTTCCTGCGTGGCGGCCCCTTGCTCTTCGACCGCCGAGGCGATGCCGGCGGAAATGCCGCTGATCTCTTCGATCGTCTTGGCGATGCGCGCCAGCGAGTCGACCGAATGTTTGGTCGCCTCTTGGATCGCCCCCACTTGGGCGGCGATGTCGCCGGTCGCTTTGGCGGTTTGGTTCGCGAGATTCTTGACCTCGGAGGCCACGACCGCAAAACCCTTGCCCGCTTCGCCCGCGCGTGCCGCCTCGATCGTTGCGTTGAGGGCCAGAAGATTCGTCTGGCCCGCGATCGCCTGGATGAGGTTGACGACCGAGCCGATCTTCTGTCCGGCGTCGGCGAGTTGCTTCACAAGTGCGTTGGTTTCCTGCGCCTGCGCCACGGCCTGGCGCGAGATCGTCGAAGCGTGGCTGACTTGGCGGCTGATCTCCTGAATCGAAGCCGAAAGCTCTTCGGCCGCGCTTGCGACCGTCTGCACGTTCGTCGAGGCTTCTTCGGCTGCGGCGGCAACGACGGTCGTCTGGCGCTGCGTTTCTTCGGCCGCCGCCGCCATCGTCTGGGCGGCGCCTTTCATCTCCTCGGCCGAGCCGCCGACACCGTCCACGACCTTCAGCACGCTACCTTCGAAATTGTCGGCAAGGCCGTTCAGCTTGGTCGTGAAGTTCGCTTTGCCCTCTTCGATATAGATCGAGATCGCGTAGTCCATGTCGAGCATGATCGCTTTGATGAGCGCCTTGGCGGCAACGGTGCCTTCCGCCGGCTTCTTGCGGTACATCTCGAAAAGCAGGCCCATCAGTTCGCCCATCGCGAGCGCGTAGCCCGCAATGTACCAGCGCGGCTCGAGTCCGATGCGCTCGTGCGTGCGCCCGATTCGCTGAACGCGCCCGACATAGGCGTCGTCGAAACTGCCGTGGAACATCGTAAGCCAGTGTTTTGCCTGCTCGGTGCGCGCATGGTCCACGCCCATCTGGCCGTGGAACATCGACATCAAGTTCGGATAGTTCTCGATATGGCCGTAGAACTTGGTCAGGACCTTCTGGATATTGGCCTCGATCGTCGGGCGGATGGCGCGCAGCGCAGCTGAGTCCGCCTCGCGGAAATCGATGAAACGCAGCCGTTCGTTCAGGTTTTCGTTTTGCATCGACATGGGCGATCCTCCATATTTTGTACATATTTATTGATGTACAAAACGGAGCATGCGCCGAATCAATTAAGAGACCTTTAAGGTCCCGCTAGGGTCCCCGCGTAAAAACGTCGCAGTCGGTTTTTCCAGTTAATTGAGGCGTTCGACGACGCTGCGGTTGATCGTGACGCCGAATTTCTGGCGCAAGGCTTGGTTGTACTCTGTCGAAAGATCGGCGGCCATTTCGCGGGCGAGCTGCGCGCGCAGCGCCGCAAGGCCGGCCGGGTCGGCCGCCGGATCGGCCGCGACGACGTCGCCGGTGCGCACGACGAACTGGCCGTCGATGCCGGCGGCAAGGCCGGTCTGGCCGGGCTTGAGCGCGAACAAGCGTGCCGCGACCGCACTGGGAACGGACGCGTTGTTGCCGGTGCGCAGCACGGCCGGCACGGCTTCGACGCGCAGATTGAAGCGCAACGACGCCGCCTCGAGCGTTTCGCCCGCTGCTGTTGCAGCGACGATTTCGCGCGCGCGCGCAAGCGCACGTTCGGCCTGGCGCTCGGCCTTCCACACCGCGGCGACCTCTTCTTTGACGCTGTCGAAGGGGCGGCGCTGGGCCGGCGTGGCGCCGTCCACATGCAGAAGATAGAAGCCGCCGCCGCGCGTTTCGATCAATTGGCTTTCGCGGCCGACCAGCGTGTCGAAGGTCGCACGTACCGCTTCGGGCGCGCCCGCGAACAGCGCCACGGGTGCACCCTTGTCGTCGAGGCCGCGCGCATCGACGGCCGCGATCTTCACGACGGTGGCACCGGCATTGGCGGCGGCCTCGTCGAGTGCGCGGCCGCGCGTGACCTGGTCTTCGAGGCGATTGGCGATCTCGAAGGCTTTTTCGGCCGCCAAGCGTTGGCGCAGGGCGGGCTCGATGCGTGCGCGCACGCTTTCAAGCGTGGCTTGCGTGCCGGGCTCGATGCGCACGATCTGCAGCACATGCCAGCCGAACGGCGTGCGCACGGGCCCCACGACGGCACCGGATGCCGCCTCGAACACGGCCGCACCGATCGCGGGCAGCGTTTCGTTGCGCGCCACAAGGCCGAGCCCGATGCGGTCGGGCGACTGGCCGGGCGTTTCGGCGGCGACAGCATCGAAGCTCTTGCCGCCCGCGATCGCGGCGGCTGCCGCCTGGGCTGCTTCTTGGTTGTCGAACAGCATCTGCTTGAGCTCGCGTTGTTCGGGCTGTTCGAATTCGCCGCGGCGCTGCTCGAACTCGGCGGCCAGCGCCTTTTCGTCGACCGTCACTTGCGCGGCGACGTCGTCGGCCGCCACGCGCACCACGGAAAGGGCGCGATATTCAGGCGCCGTGAAGCGCGCGCCGTTGGCTTCGTAGGTTTGCGCCAGGTCGGCGTCGGACGGCGTGCCGACATCCTCGAACGCGGCGTTGGCCACGAACACGCGGTCGCCGCCGCGCTTTTCGTTGCGGTGGCGATAGAGCGTTTCGGCCAGCACAAGCGGGGCCTGCACGCCCGCTTCGACCGCCTCGCGCAGCTGGCTGCGCACAATGTCGGCGCGCACGAGCTCGATATAGCGCTGTTCGGTGAAGCCGTTGTCGAACAGCAGGCGCTGGAACAGGAAACGGTCGAACTGGCCGCCGGGGCCGCGGAAATTGGGGTCGCTCGCGATGCGCTGGCGCACGATCGCGTCGCTGGCCACGAGGCCCAAGCGTGCCGCCTCCGCATCGAGGGCGGCTTCGGCCGCGAGCCGGTCGACCGTCTGGTCGAGCAAACCGAACTGGCGCAGCATCGCCTCGTCGATCTCCACCCCGAAGGCGCGGCGCAGGCGCTCGCGCGCCTGGCGGTATTCGGCATCGACCTGCTGGATCGGGATCTTGCGCGATCCGACCGTGATGGCCGTGTCGTCGCCCGAGCGCAGGAACGCGTAGTCGCCAATACCCCAGGCGGCGAAGCTGACGATCAACATGCCGAACAGCAGTTTGAAAATCGTGCCGGAGGCTTTTTCGCGGATGAATTGCAGCATGGGCGGGCAACAGGTCCAATATGAGGGGCAGCGGGAAAGCGGGGGAGAATAGGGCCGCACGATCCCCCCCGCAACCCTTGCGAAAACCACGCAAAACCCTTACCCAACCCGTCGCCCGACACGCCGTTCGTCCCTGTTGCGAGAGCCCCGCCGATGCGAGCCCCCCGAAAACTCGTTGCCGGAAATTGGAAGATGAACGGCCGCAAGGCCGATGCGGTCGCCCTTGCGGCGGCGATCGCGGCGTTGCCGACGGCCGAGCGTGCCGAGATTCTCGTCTGCCCGCCCTTTGTCCATCTGGTTTCGGTTGCGGACGCTTTGTCCGGCAGTGCCGTGCAACTGGGCGCGCAGGATTGCCACGCAGCAGCGGCCGGTGCCCATACCGGCGACGTTGCCGCCGAGATGTTGGTGGAACTCGGCTGCCGCTATGCGATCGTCGGGCATTCCGAGCGGCGTGCCAATCACCGCGAGAGCGATGCCGACGTGAACGCCAAGATCGCCGCCGCGTGGCGCGCGGGCCTGTGCGCGATCGCATGCGTGGGCGAGACCTTGGCCGAGCGCGATGCCGGTACCACGCTTGAAATCGTTGGGCGCCAGCTGGCGGGATCGCTGCCGGATCAGGCGACCGCCGCCAACCTCGTGGTTGCCTACGAGCCCGTTTGGGCGATCGGCACGGGCCGCACGCCGACCACGGCACAGGTGGCCGAAGTCCACGCCGCAATCCGTGCGGCGTTGGTTTCGCGCTTTGCCGACGGGGCCGCGATGCGCATTCTCTACGGCGGCTCGGTCAACGACAAAAACGCCGCCGAGCTGATGGCGGTCGCCAATGTCGACGGCGCGCTCGTGGGCGGCGCATCGCTCAAACCCGACGCGTTTGCCGCGATCGTCGCGGCAGCAGGCTGACAGGAGGACGGAACATGGACCCGATCGACGCCGATCTCGACGCGATTTCCGCCGCCGTACAGACCTATCTCGACGGGCTCTACGAGGCCGATGCCGACAAACTCGAAAGCGTGTTTCATCCGACCTGCGTGCTTACGCATGTCACGCCCGAGGGCCTGCAGACGATCCCGCGCGACACGTGGCTCGCGGCCGTGCGCACGCGCCGCTCGTCCAAAGACCAAGGGCTTGGCCGCTACGACCGCATTCTGCTGCTCGACCGTATCGGGCCGACGATGGCGCTCGTGAAACTCAACTGCGCCATCCCGCCGCGGTTTTTCACCGACCTGCTGGCATTCCTCAAAATCGACGGGCGCTGGCAGGTGGCGCAGAAGGTCTTCGAGACCGAGTGGCGCACCTGACGGCTAGCCCGGCAGGCGACCCGCATAAAGCGTTTCGAGTTTCGCGTAGCGCGGCCAGAAGGCGGCGGGTTCGTACCCGGCAAGCCGGTCGCGCAGAATGTCGGTATGCGTGTGCCAGCCGGCCGATACGCCGAGCAGCATGCCGCGGCTCGTAACGCGCCGATGTTCGATCGTAAGGCGCGTGCCCGCACCCTCGGCTGCAAGTTCTAAGCGTATGCGCGAGGCATCGGCGGCGGTTCCCCAATCGACGACCAGCAGATGGGGCGCTTCGCTTGCGACCACGCGCCAGACGAGCGTTGTCGGGCCGCCCTGCGTTGCCGGGTTGGGCGGCACGTTGTCGGGTGTGGGCGTCAGTTTCGTGTTATCGATCGCAAGTTCGACCGTAGCGCCGGGCCGCAGCTCCATGGCGCCAGCGCCGAGCCAGGTTGCGCGCAGATCGGACTGCGTTAGGTATGCCCAAACGCGTTCGACCGTGCCCGGCAGCAAGCGCGTGAGGCGCAGCATTTCCGGCTCGTCGTGCGTGACGCGCGCGTCGTGGCCGTCGGCTAGGTTGGACTTCGTCATTTTTTTCTCCTGCGCTTGGGCGGCGGGCTCTCGGCGCGCAAAGCGGCTTCGAGCGCGTCGAGACTGCGGTTCCAGAACTGTTCGTAGTGGCGCAGCCATTCGAGGCCCGCATGCATGGGGCCGACATCGAGGCTGCAAAGATGCGTGCGGCCTTGCACCGCGCGCCGCAGCAGGCCGGCGTTTTCGAGCACTTTGATGTGCTTGGAGGCGGCGGCGAGCGAAATTTCAAAGGGTTCGGCGAGTTCGCCCACGCTGCACGCACCCGCCGAAAGACGTTGCAGGATCGCGCGCCGCGTTGGGTCGGCGAGGGCGTGGAAAACCGTGTCGAGGGCGTCTTTATGTTCAACCATATTGTTGAATATAAAGACGGCCCCGCAGATCTTCAACCATTTTGTTGAATGTCTGCAGGGCCACCCTTAGGCGCACTCTATTTGAGATCGAACACCAACAGCTCGCTTTCGCCCGCCACGCCCGTCAGCGTCACGCGCATCGCGTCGGTGACGGCCGCACCGTCGCCTTCGGCAAGCGTGGTGCCGTCGAGATCGATCGAGCCGCGCGCGACCTGCACCCAGGCCGCACGGCCTGCGGCGAGATCGAGTGCCACGCTTTTGCCGGCATCAAGCAGGCTTGCGTACATGCTTGCACCCGAATGCGTGGGCAGCGAACCGTCGATCCCGTCCGGCGACACGACGAGGGCAAGCTTGTTGCGCTTGTCGGCGGGCGCAAACAGTTTCTGACCATAGCGCGGCGTGTGGCCGTTGTGGTCGGGCAGCAGCCAGATCTGCAGGAAATGCACTGGTGCGGCTTTGTCGGCGTTGAACTCCGAATGCATAATGCCGGTACCCGCACTCATCGCCTGCACTTCGCCCGCTTTAAGCGTTTCGACATTGCCCATCGAATCTTTGTGCGCCAGTGCTCCCTCGAGCACGTAGGAGACGATTTCCATGTCGCGATGGCCGTGCGTGTCGAAGCCCGTCCCCGGCGCCACGCGGTCTTCGTTGATGACGCGCAAGCCCCGGAAGCCCATATGGTTCGGATCGTAGTAGCCGCCGAACGAGAAGCTGTGGCGGCTCTGCAGCCAGCCGAAATCGACGGGCCCGCGCTGGGCGGACGGCCGCACGACGATTTTGGGTGTCGCAAGCGGGGCGGTTTTGAGGGTCGCAGTCATGGCAAGCGCTCCTTTAGGGTGGGGGCTGTGTGGTTGGAGGGGCCGAAATTGGCCGCCTCTGTTGCAGTTAAGATAGGGGGGCGGCATTCGAATAACAATTATGCCATTTTTTGATTTTTTGTTTCGTTTCAGTTAACAATTATCCGCTGCCAAGGCTGGATTTCCGGCCAAGATCGCGTTAGACCTACGCCGCTTTTGGTCCCGTATCTTTATTCGAGGCAATGCCCCATGGAATTGGTTCTGACGGTCATCCATCTGCTGATCGCGATCGCGCTGGTCGGCGTTGTGCTGGTCCAGCGCAGCGAAGGCGGCGGCCTTGGCATGGGCGGCTCGTCGGGCGGGGGCATGGGCGGCTTCATGTCGGCGCGCGGTACGGCCAATCTGCTGACTCGCACGACCGCGATCCTGGCCGGCGCTTTCATGCTGACCAGCATTGGGCTGGCCTTTTTCGCGGGCACGCATTCCTCGCGCACGGTCGATCCGCTCGAAGGGCCGATCCCGACGATTCCGGCAGCTCCCGCCATTCCGGCACCGCCCGTCGCGCGCTGAAGCTTCGGACTTGCGACTCCGCTAGGGCGGGCCACAAAGCCCGTCAATCGCGAAATTTTGTGCCGAAGCCCGATTTGCGGACGGTTCTGCTTGGGCTTGGGCACGGTTGGGGCTATAGGGGACGTCCATGACGCGGTTCATCTTCATCACCGGCGGCGTGGTGTCTTCGCTCGGCAAGGGGCTGGCTTCTGCGGCCCTCGGAGCGGTTCTTCAAGCGCGCGGCTACAAAGTGCGGCTGCGCAAGCTCGATCCCTACCTCAACGTCGATCCGGGCACGATGAGCCCGTACCAGCACGGCGAGTGCTACGTGACTGACGACGGGGCCGAGACCGATCTCGATCTCGGCCATTACGAGCGTTTCACGGGCGTGGCCTCGCGCCAGTCCGACAACATCACGACGGGCCGCATTTATTCCAACATCCTCGCGAAGGAACGCCGCGGCGATTTCCTGGGCGCCACCGTGCAGGTGATCCCGCACGTGACCGACGCGATCAAGGAGTTCGTGACGGCCGATCTCGACGACGTCGATTTCCTGCTCTGCGAAGTGGGCGGCACGGTGGGCGACATCGAAAGCCTGCCGTTCCTCGAAGCGATCCGCCAGCTCGGCAACGAGTTGGGTCGCGAGCGCGCCTGCTTCGTGCATCTCACGCTCGTGCCCTACATCGCGTCGGCGGGCGAGCTCAAGACCAAGCCCACCCAGCATTCGGTGCAGCAGCTGCAGTCGGTCGGCATACGCTGCGACATTCTTTTGTGCCGCTCGGAGCACGATCTGCCGGCTTCGGCGCGCAAGAAGATCGCGCTATTCTGCAATCTGCGCGAACAGGCTGTGATCCCGGCTCTCAACGCGAGTTCGATCTACGAAGTACCGATCGCCTACCATCGCGAAGGCTTCGATCGCGAAGTGCTGCGCCATTTCGGCCTGCCGCAGCCCGAGCCTGATCTCGGCCGCTGGACCGAAATCGTGCGCCGCCTGCAGCAGCCCGAGGGCGAAGTCGAAATCGCGATCGTCGGCAAATACACCGATCTGCTCGACGCGTACAAATCGCTCGCCGAAGCGCTCACGCATGGCGGCATTGCCAACAGCGTGCGCGTGAAGCTGAACTGGCTCGAAAGCGAACAGTTCGAGGGGCCGAATCCGAATTACGAACCGCTTGCGCAAGCGCACGCGATCCTCGTTCCCGGCGGCTTCGGCGAGCGCGGTGCCGAGGGCAAGATCCGCGCCGTGCGCTATGCGCGCGAAAAGCGCGTGCCCTATTTCGGCATCTGCTTCGGCATGCAGATGGCCTGCATCGAGGCGGCGCGCGATCTGTGCGGCATCGAAAACGCCAACACGACCGAATTCGGCGCCACGTCGGACCCGGTCGTGGGTCTGCTCACCGAATGGGTGCGCGGCAACGCGCTCGAGCAGCGCTCGGAAAACGACAACAAGGGCGGCACCATGCGCCTCGGCGCTTACGAGTGCGACCTTGCGGTGGGCAGCCACGTGGCCGAGATTTACGGTCGGCGCCGCATCCAAGAACGCCATCGCCATCGCTACGAAGTGAACATCAACTACAAAGACCGGCTCGAAAAAGCGGGCTTGCGCTTCTCGGGAATGTCGCCCGACGGCCAATTGCCCGAGATCGTCGAGATCCCCGACCATCCGTGGTTCGTGGGCGTGCAGTTCCACCCCGAACTCAAATCCAAACCCTTCGACCCGCATCCGCTGTTCACGAGCTTCGTCAAAGCCGCCGTGACGCAGAGCCGGTTGGTGTAGGACCACGCTCGCGCATGACCGCCCCCAAAACCGTTCCGCTCGGCAATTTCCAGATCGCCAACAACCGGCCCTTCGCGCTGATCGCTGGCCCTTGCGCGCTCGAGAGCCGCGCGCATGCGCTTGAGATGAGCCATGCTCTCGTCGAACTCACGGGCCGGCTCGGCATTCCGCTTATCTACAAAACCAGCTTCGACAAGGCGAACCGTACGTCGGTCAATTCGGCGCGTGGCATCGGCATGGAGAAGAGCCTGCCGATCCTCGTCGAGGTGCGCGAAAAATACGGCTGCCCGGTTCTGACCGACGTGCACACGGCCGAGCAATGCGCGCCGGTGGCCGAGGCCGTAGACGTGCTGCAGATCCCGGCCTTTCTGTGCCGCCAGACCGATCTTCTGCTGGCGGCGGGCGAAACGGGCCGCGTTGTCAACGTCAAGAAGGGCCAGTTCCTGGCCCCGTGGGACATGAAAAACGTCGTCGCCAAGATCGCGAGTACGGGCAACGACAAAGTCCTGCAGTGCGAGCGGGGAACGTCCTTCGGCTACAACACGCTGGTCTCGGACATGCGCGGCTTGCCGATCCTCGCTGAGAGCGGTTATCCCGTGGTGTTCGACGCCACGCACTCGGTGCAGCAGCCGGGCGGGCAGGGGACGACGTCGGGTGGGCAGCGCGAATTCGTTCCCGTGCTGGCGCGCGCCGCGATCGCCGTCGGCGTTGCGGCGGTGTTCATGGAAACCCACCAAGACCCCGACAAGGCGCCCTCCGACGGCCCCAATATGGTGCCGCTCAAGGAGATGGAAGTGATCCTCGCCGAGCTCAAGGAATACGACGCTATCGCCAAGCGGCGCGCTGCGCGTTAAGGTCATTGCCGAAATTTCTTGCCGGTTGGGGCAACCATGGACGTCGCGGTCACCATCCGAAACGACGTCGTCTACATGACGCAAAGTGGCGACTACGACGTCGGAGCGTATTTGCGCGCTGTCGCCGAGCTTCTGCGCATGCCCGACTATGTTTGTGGGATGCCGATCATCGTCGATGCGCGCGGCCTCACGACGCCAGCCTCCGGCCAGCAATTGCAGGCGGTGCGCACCGGCCTGGACGGTCCGCTGCTGCGCGATTTCAGGCCGCGCCGCTACGCGACCGTGAACACCTCTGCAGCGGGCCATCTTCAGACCAAGCTTGCTGCCACGCTGATCGCCGATCGCATCGGCGACGCGCCGGCCGATTTCGAGCTTCAGCATTTCCTCAGCGTCGAAGCGGCGGAAGACTGGTTGCGTGCTGCCTCTCGCGACTCTACGGCGTCGCCCGCCGAGGCGGACGCGCGGGTTTTGCCGCGCTCTTCAGAGTAGCTTTGAATTTGCGATCGCGCTTGAGGGCCGCCTCGCGCTTTTGGGCGGCGCTCTTGCTCGCATGTTCTTCCGCATGCACGAGCCGCCAGGGCCCGCGCCCGCGCGTGAATTTGGCCCCGCCGGGCTTTTCGCCGTTGTGCTGGGCGAGCCTGCGCGCCACGTCGGTTGCGTAGCCCGTGTAGATCGTGCGCGCCGAATTCATCAGCATGTAGACGAAATGGCCGCCCGTCATTTGCGCGCCGCGCGCACGACCTCGAGCGCAATGCCGGGCGCAACAAGCGCCAGCAGCGCTTCGGCCTGCACCGCATGGTCGATCGCGGCGGGGGCCGCGACGAGCACGGCACGCGCGATCGGCACGTGCTTTCTGCCGGCAAGATGGCGCAGAATAAGCGCTGCTTGCAGCGGCGGCAGGCTCGGATTGTAGGCGGCGTTTTCGGCGTAGCGGCCGGCAAACACGCTGTCGTCGGCCAATTGCAAAGCAAGCCCTGCATGGCCGCGCGTGTGCGGCGCGTAGCTGCGGCGCGCGGCGTCGCACGCAGCGGCAACGAGCGCATCGCCCGACGCGGCAAGCCGTGCGGGCGGTGCCGACATCGCCCCGTGTTTGCCGCCAAGATCGGCCGGGCCGAACGCATGGGGGAGCAGCTTGTCGATGCGCTGCGTGCGCGGCCCCACCGTCACGCTGAAGCGCTTGGCTTTGGGGGCGAGCGTTTCCCACAGAAACTGGCGGCAATGGCCGCACGGCATGGCGGTGACGACGAGGGCGGCAATGCCGGTCTCGCCGGCATGCCAAGCATTGGCAAACGCCGCCTGCTCGGCATGGATCGACTGGCCGATGGCCGCCCCCGGAAACTCGATATTGCCGCCGAGATAGACCCGCCCGGTCTTCGCGCCCACGAGGGCCGCACCCACGGTAAAGTTCGAGATCGGCGGATCGGCCAGCGTGCGTGCGCTCTGGGCCAAGCGGCGCAGGGCGGCCAAGTTCTTTTCGGGCGGCAAAACGGTGCGAATCTGCGCTTCGGTCATGATGCAATCCTAATGCAACAACGGCGGGCTTGTCCCGTCGCGGGCGGTCTGCTACGCCGTTGCCGCAACGCCATGGCAAAACCCGTCCCGACCGCGATTCTGTTCGATGTTTTCGGCACCTGCGTCGATTGGCGCACCTGCGTGGCGCGCGAAGTTGCGGCCATGGCGGCCGCCAAGGGGGTGACCCTCGATGCGCTCGCCTTCACCGACGCGTGGCGCGCAAATTATTCGCCGTCGATGGAAGTGGTGCGCAGCGGCAAGCGGCCTTACGTGCCGCTCGACGTGCTGCATCGCGAAACGCTGGTCACGCTGTGCGCGCAGTTCGGTCTGCCGCTGAGCGAGGCCGAGACCGACAATCTCAATTTCGCCTGGCACCGGCTCGATCCGTGGGCCGATACGGTGGTAGGCCTCGACCGCCTCGCGACCAAATTCATCCTGTCGCCGCTGTCGAACGGCAATGTGCGCTTGCTGGTCGACATGGCCAAGCGCGCCTCGCTGCCGTGGGACACGGTGCTGTCGACCGAAGTGTTCAAGGCCTACAAGCCGATGCCGCAGACCTATCTGGGAGCGGTCGAAATGCTCGGCTGCAAGCCGGGCGAGGTGATGCTGACGGCCGCACACAATGCCGATTTGCGCGCAGGTCAAGCACTCGGGCTGCTGACCGCCTTCATTCATCGCCCGACCGAATACGGGCCGGCCCAGAAGGCCGATCTGGGGCCCGAAGGCGACTGGACCTACATCGCGCGCGATCTCGAAGATTTGGCCGACCAGCTCGGCGTTTGACGACCAACCGGAGAGACTTTTCGCCATGACCGCCATCGCCAATATCCGTGCCCGCGAAATTCTGGACTCGCGCGGCAACCCGACCGTCGAAGTGGACGTGACGCTGGCGGACGGCACGCTCGGGCGCGCGGCAGTTCCTTCGGGCGCATCGACGGGGGCGCATGAGGCGGTCGAACTGCGCGACGGCGACAAGAAGCGCTATCTCGGTAAGGGTGTGTCGAAGGCCATCGCGGCCGTGAATGGCGAGTTGTTCGATGCACTCTCGGGCCTCGAGGTCGAAGAGCAGCTCAAGATCGACCGCACAATGATCGAACTCGACGGCACGCCCAACAAAGCGCGCTTGGGTGCCAATGCCATTCTAGGCGTGAGCCTCGCGGTCGCGAAGGCCGCCGCCCAGGCGGCCCATCTGCCGCTCTACCGCTATGTCGGCGGTGCGCGTGCGCACGTGCTGCCGGTTCCGATGATGAACATCATCAATGGCGGGGCGCATGCCGACAATCCGATCGACATCCAGGAATTCATGATCATGCCGGTCGGCGGTGCGACGTGCGCCGAAGCGATCCGCATCGGCGCGGAAGTTTTCCACGCGCTCAAAAAGCGTCTGTCCGATGCGGGGCTCGCGACGAATGTCGGCGACGAGGGCGGCTTTGCGCCCAATCTGCGCAGTGCCGACGAAGCGCTCGGTTTCATCGCGAAGTCCGTCGAAGCGGCAGGCTACAAGCTCGGGTCCGACGTGGTGCTGGCGCTGGACAGTGCCTCGACCGAATTCTTCAAGGACGGCAAATACGCGATGGAAGGCGAGGGCAAGACGCTCGACGCCGCCGGTATGGTCGCGTTCTACGCGGACCTCTGCAAACGCTATCCGATCGTGTCGATCGAAGACGGCATGGCCGAAGACGATTTCGATGGTTGGAAAGCGCTGACCGATGCGCTCGGCCGCAAGGTGCAGCTCGTCGGCGACGATCTGTTCGTGACGAACCCCAAGCGCCTCGCGATGGGTATTGGCAAAGGTCTCGCCAATTCGATCCTCGTCAAGGTCAACCAGATCGGCACGCTGTCCGAAACGCTCGAAGCGGTCGAGATGGCGCAGCGTGCCGGCTACACGGCCGTGATGTCGCACCGCTCCGGCGAGACCGAGGACGCGACGATTGCCGATCTTGCCGTTGCGACCAATTGCGGCCTCATCAAAACCGGCTCGCTGTCGCGCTCGGACCGGCTTGCCAAATACAACCAGCTGATCCGCATCGAGGAAAATCTCGGCTTTGAGGCGCGCTACGCAGGCCGGGCCGCACTGAAGGTCGGCTGAGAGGTTCTGCTTGCGCTGCGGCGCTCGATTGGTCACGATCCTTCGACACAAAACAGTCGTACAATACGACTTCGAAGGAGATCGCCAATGTCCGTCCAGCTTACGCGTCGCGCTGCTCTTGCCCTCACGGGTTCGTTTGCATTCGCCGGGTCGAGTGCTTTTGCCCAAGCCCCGGCCTTTTTCCGCATCGGCACGGGCGGCACGGCCGGCACCTACTATCCGATCGGCGGCCTGATCGCCAACGCGATCTCGACACCGCCGCAGGTGATTTCGACGGCCGTGGCGAGCAACGGGTCGGTCGCCAACGTGAACGCGATCGTTAGCGGTGCGGCTGAGTCCGGCTTCACCCAGGCCGATGTCGCCTTCTGGGCCTATAGCGGCACCGGGATTTTCGAAGGCAAGCCGCGCATCCAAGAGCTGCGCTCGATCGCCAATCTCTATCCTGAGTCCGTTCATCTCGTGGTGCGCAAGGCCTCGAACGTGAAGAGCTTCGCCGATCTGCGCGGCAAAAAGGTTTCGCTCGACGAGCCGGGCTCGGGCACGCTCGTGAACGCGAAGGCCATCCTGGGTGCCTACGGCATCGGCGAGCGCGACGTGTCGGCCGAATATCTGAAGCCCAACCAAGCGGCCGAAAAAATGAAGGACGGCTCGGTCGATGCGTTCTTCTTCACCGGCGGCTATCCGGCGGCTGCGATCTCGGAACTCGCTTCGACGGGCTCGGGCATCGACATTCTGCCGATCGTGGGTGCGGGCGCCGAGAAGCTCACCAAGGATTTCCCGTTTTTTGCCGCCGACGAAATCCCGGCGGGGACGTACAAAGACGTCGGTGCCGTGAAGACCGTGGCAGTGGGTGCGCACTGGGTCACGTCGTCGAAGATCCCGGCAGCACTTGTCTATCTCGTGACCAAGGCGCTGTGGAGCGACAAGACGCGTGCGGCCCTCGATGCCGGCCACGCCAAGGGCAAGTCGATCCAGAAAGCCACCGCCTTGAGCGGCCTTTTGGGCGTACCGCTGCATGAAGGGGCTGCGCGCTTCTACAAAGAAGCGGGCTTGATGACGTAACGGCTGTTGTTTCTCGTTGCCCCTCCCTCGGCCCTTTCGTTGGACAGCCGGGGGAGGGGATCAAGGCGTTGCCCCGAACATGCACAAACAGCCGACCGTCGACGAACTCGCGCGCCTCGAAGAAGAACTCGATCCCGAGATGCAGTTCCGCAAACTGCCCGGCGGAACCGGGCTGTTTGTCGGCGCGTTGCTGCTAATCCTGTCGTTCTTCCACTACTACACGGCCGGGTTCGGGCTGCTGCGCGAGGTCACGCATCGCGGCATCCATCTTGCGTTCGTGCTGGGCCTCATCTTCCTGGTGTTTTCGGCACGTCACAGCGATGGGCGCACATTGCACGACGGCAGCTTGCTGCGCCCCGGCGGCATTCCGATCTACGACTGGCTAATGGCCGCCGCTGCGGCAATCTCAAGCCTCTACGTGCCGTATATTTTCGAAGACCTCGTGTTCCGCGTCGGCAACCCGTCGCCGCTCGACGTTGCGATGGGCTCGCTCACCGTTCTGCTGATGATCGAGGCCACGCGGCGTGCGATCGGCTGGGGTTTGCCGCTGATCGCCATGTTCGCGATGGTCTATGCAATTTTCGGTACGTGGTTCCCGGGCATCTTCCTGCATCCGGGTGCGACCTGGAGCACGCTTATCAACCATCTTTATCTCACGAGCCAGGGCGTGTACGGCGTGGCCTTGGGCGTGGTTGCCACATACGTGTTCCATTTCGTGCTGTTCGGCGTGCTCGCGACGCGCATCGGCCTTGGCCGGCTGTTCCTGGGCGTGGCGGCGGCGGGGGCCGGGCGCTTTGCCGGCGGTCCTGCGAAGATTTCGATTTTTGGCTCGGCAATGTTCGGCATGCTGTCGGGCTCGTCGGTGGCCAACACGGTGACGGTCGGTTCGCTCACCATCCCGATGATGATCCGGCTTGGCTACCAGCGGCATTTTGCCGCCGCCGTCGAATCGACCGCCGCGACCGGCGGGCAGATCACGCCGCCGATCATGGGTGCTGCCGCCTTCCTGATGGTCGAGTTTCTGAATCTGCCTTATTCGACCATCGTCATCGCCGCGATCTTCCCGGCCTTCGTGCATTTTTTTGGCGTGCTGATGCAGGTGCATTTCGAGGCCAAACGCTCGGGCATGCGCGGCCTCACCGATGCCGAAATCCCGAAACTGCGCGACGTGTTTGCGGAGGATTGGCCCGCTTTGGCGCCTTTGGTGGCGCTGGTGCTCGTGCTGTTCAACGGCTACACGCCATATCTCGCGGCGTTCTGGGGCATCACGGGTTGCCTCATCGTCGGCCTAGCACGGTGGCGCAGACCAACGGCCCTGGTGTTCGGGCTGTTCATGATCGTGGCGGCGCCCAGCGAGTTGCTCCGCGTGCCCGGCGTCAATTTCGCAGCCGCGTTGCTGTGCGCCGCCGCGATCGCGCACGGCATTTTGAGCCGCGGCACCGAGGGGCGACGCCTTGCCGCCGGGATTGTCGATGCCTTCGTGCTCGGCGCCAAATACGCGATCGGCGTGGGGGCGGCGGCGGCAACCGTCGGCATCATCGTTGGTGTGGTCACGCTGACGGGCGTGGGCTTCAAAATCTCGTGGATCGTCACGTCGTTGGCCGAGCAATGGGCGCGCGCACTCGTCGACATCTTGCCCATTGCCCTCGTCGAGGTGAAGGCCGCCACGCTGTTCTTCACGCTGCTGCTGACGGCGGTCGTGTGCATCATGCTGGGCTGCGGCGTGCCGACGACGGCGACCTACATCATCATGGTCACGGTCGCCACTCCGGCCCTGGGCATGCTGGGTGTGACACCGCTCGTCGCCCACTTCTTCGTTTTCTACTACGGCGTTCTGGCCGACATCACGCCGCCGGTGGCGATCGCCGCCTATGCAGGCGCGAGCATGGCGGGGGCCGATCCGTTCCGCACCGGCAACACGGCCTTCCGGCTCGCACTCGGCAAAATCATGGTGCCGTTCGTGTTCGTGTTCTCGCCTTCGATCCTGGTCATGGTGCCGGATTTCACGTGGCTCAAGTTCCTGATGGCGTCGTCGACATGCCTGGCGAGCGTCACGTTGCTGTCGGCGTCGTTCGCGGGCTGGATGCTCGCACCGCTCGCCAAATGGGAGCGGGTGCTGCTCGGCCTCGCTGCCTTGCCCATCATCGCGGGCTCGGCGTCGGGTGCCGCACTGGGAGCGGTGCTTGCGGCGCCTGTGCTATTTCGCCAATTTTTGGCGCGCCGCACGGGCACGGCACTTCCGGGCTAAACGAAAAACCCGAATCTTCTGAATCGCTTGGCGAGCGCTCCTTAATAAACGGTTGACGCGTCGAGTCGCTGCATGATTCGCTGCGAGTCGCGATGCGATTTGTGCCCGCCCTCATGCGAAGCCTGCAAGCCGCCGTGGGCCCCGTTTTGGGGTTCTGCGTGGTCGGGTATTTCGCCTATCACAGCTTCGAAGGCGAGCGGGGCATCTACGCCTATGTGCGTTTGGCCGAGCAGGTCGAGATCGCGCGCGCGCATCTCGACGACGTGCGCGCCGAGCGCGTCGCCCTCGAAAAACGCGTGGCGCTGATGCGTTCGGACTCGCTCGACCCCGACATGCTCGACGAGCAGACGCGGGCACTTCTCAATTTCACGCGCCCCGACGAACTCGTGATCTTGGAAGCGCCCGCCAATCGCCGCTGATCGCGTTTAAATGTCGGCGATCGTCAGCTGGGTCTGCGTGCCGAGCCCGTCGATGCCGAGTTTCATCGTCTGGCCCGCCTTCAGATAGACTTGCGGCTTCTGGCCCATGCCCACGCCCGGCGGCGTGCCTGTCGAGATCACGTCGCCCGGATGGAGCGTGAAGAATTTCGACAGATACGCGACCAGGAACGCAACGCCGTAGACCATCGTCTTGGTGCTGCCGTTCTGGTAGCGCTTGCCGTCCACGTCGAGCCACATGCCGAGCGCTTGCGGGTCGGGGATTTCATCCTTGGTCACGAGCCACGGGCCCGTGGGGCCGAACGTGTCGCAGCCTTTGCCCTTGTCCCATTGGCCCGCGCGCTCGATCTGGAACTCGCGCTCCGACACGTCGTTGATCACGCAATAGCCCGCGACATGGTCGAGCGCTTTGGCTTCGTCGATGTATTTGCCGGCCGTACCGATCACCACGCCGAGCTCGACTTCCCAATCGGTCTTGATCGAACCACGCGGAATGATCACGGCGTCGTTGGGGCCGCATACCGCACTCGTGGCTTTGAGGAACAGCACCGGCTCCGGCGGTACGGTCAGGCCCGATTCTGCCGCATGGTCGGCATAGTTGAGGCCGATGCAGATGAATTTGCCGATCCCCGACACACATGCGCCCAAGCGCGGATTGCCCGCCACGAGCGGCAGGCTGGCGGGATCGATTTTGGCAAGCCGGGCAAGGCCGGCCGGCGACAGGGTTTCGCCAGCAATGTCGTGGCAGACTTGCGACAGATCGCGCAGCTGGCCTTTGGCATCGAGCATGCCGGGCTTTTCGTGGCCCGGGTTGCCGTATCGCAGCAATTTCATGGTGGAGTCTCTCCCGCTTTTTTTGTCGTGACGGGCGAGACGTTAGCACCGGATGTGTACAAACGAAAACAGCCGATGCGCGGGTTTCCGCGCATCGGCCGTTCGTGGCGTTCGGATTTGCTTCAGGCGGCCTTGGGCGCACCGATCTCGGGCAGGAAGGGCAGGCGCACGGCGTACGCACCCGCACCCAGCAAGGCCTGCACGACCAGCAGCACCGTCCAAAGCGCCGGGAACTCCCAGCCGCCATTGGCTGCCGAGAACACCCAGCCATTGGGCAGATGCACGAGCAGGGCGCCGAGCATGATCGGGATCAAGGCGGCTGAGACGAGGCGCACTTGGATGCCCGCGATCAAAGCGGCACCGCCGAGCAATTCGCCGCCGACGACGAGATAGGCGACGATGGCGGGATAGCCGATCGATTCGAAAAAGCCGACCGTACCGGGCATCGTGAAGACGAAAAGCTTGAGGCCCGCATGGGCGAGAAACAGGACGCCCATGCTGACGCGCAGCAGGAGGGCGGCATAGGCGGCGTTGGCGGCATTGGCTGTGTCGTTCATCGGAAATCTCCGTTGGAAGTGGGTGTTGCGATGAACGGACAATGCGCTGTGGCTGCCGAATTGATAATACAGATTGATTTCAATTAATTGTTTCTTGATCAGAAATTATTTGCGGCCGCCAGCGGCGCGCTTGGTCGGCCGCGCGGCGATCTCGGCTTCGGCGTCCCAAGCCGGTGCGGCAAAGCGATCGCCGAGAAAATCGACGAAGCGCCGCACCTTGGCCGAGAGATGGCGCGTCGGCGGATAGACCGCGAAGATCGCGATGTCCTCAGGCTGCCATGCCGGTGCGAGGACGCGTACCAGTCGTCCGGCCGCCAGATGCGCCCCTGTCATGAATGTCGGGAGATACGCAATGCCGCGCCCAGCAAGCGCGGCCGCCATCAGCACTTCGCCGTTGTTGGCTTTTAGTGGCCCCGCGACGCGCACCGTTTTGCTGCGCCCTTCTGCATCGACAAAGGCCCATTCCTGACCGCGGGCGGCGAGTGTGTATTCGAGGCACGCGTGTTTGACGAGATCTTCGGGCGTTGCGGGCGTGCCGTGGCGTACAAGATATTCGGGTGCGGCACAAAGGGCGATGCGCGCGGGCGCGATGCGCTTGGCGATCAGCGAGGAGTCCGCAAGCCGGCCGATGCGCACGGCCACGTCCACGCCTTCTTCGATCAGATCGACCGTGCGGTCGTTGAGCAGCAATTCGACGGCCATTTCCGGACATGCGCACATGAAGTCGGCGATGGCGGTCCCCAGATGCAGCACGCCGAACGACATTGGGGCGGCCACGCGCAGCAGTCCCTTGGGTATTGCGGTCGCGTCGCCGACGGCAGCTTCGGCCTCTTCGAGGTCGGCCAGGATGCGCTCGCTGCGGGCATGGAAGGCGCGCCCAGCTTCGGTCAATGCAAGGCGCCGCGTGGTGCGGTTCAGCAGGCGGGCGCCGAGCGTTTCTTCGAGTGTTTGGATGTGTTTCGTGGTCATCGCGCGCGACAGGCCGAGCTTGGCCGCCGCCGCCGCAAACGAACCTGTATTGACGACGGCGACAAAGGCTTTGAGCGAAACAAAACGATCCATGGCGGCCGCAGTCTAACAGGTGCCGCGCGAAAGTTGGAAAAGGGACGGAATTATGAGAATGCGAATCACTTGCAATTAAGATCGAGCTGCGCTATTTGTCCGTTGTGATGGTGCAAACGAACGAAAACCGGACGCGTCTCCAACTTGCTGCGCACGCAACGACCGAGGCAAAGCGCGTTGCCAGCGGCGATCTGTTTGGCGATGCCAAGGAGCTCGTGATTCGTCATTTCGACGTCGACTACCGACTGCGCATCACCGGCAACGGAAAATTGCTGCTGACAAAATAGCACCGAACGAAATTCCAAACCTAGCAAGCAAGCCCTTCCAAATCGGAAGCCGTCAGCCAGCCAAGGTCCTCTCAAAATCCGAGGAGTCCTGCGTTGGCCCATCTTTCCTGCATTCCCGCGATCGTCGTCGGCGCTGCCGTTTTCGCCGGCGCCGCCCATGCCCAAACCGCGCTTCCCGCCCAGACCACCCTTCCTGCAACGCCGCTCGATGCGGTCACAAGTTCGGCCACGCGTACGCCGCGTGTTGCCGGCGACACGCCCGCGGCGGTTTCGGTCGTCGAGCGCGAGGAGATCGAGCAGCGCCAAGGGCAAAGCATCGACGATCTGCTCAAGGACATGACCGGGGTCGATGTGAGCGGCGTGCCGCGTAACTCGGCGAAGCAGGTGTCGGTACGCGGTCTCGGCGACGAGCGCGTCGTGCTACGGCTCGACGGCGTGCGGAACAATTTTTCTTCCGGCCATCGCGGTCGCATGTTCGTCGACAGCGATCTCTTGAAGCAGGTCGACGTTGTGCGCGGACCGAGCTCGGTGCTGTACGGCAGCGGCGCGCTCGGCGGGGCCGTCAATCTGCGCACGATCGACGCCGAAGACGTTCTCAAGCAAGGTGCGACCATCGGCGGCCGCGCGAAGATCGGCTACCAGACCAACAATTCGCAGCGCTTGGCAAGCCTGACCGGGGCGGTCCGCAACGACGGCGCCCAGATCGTCGGCAATATCTCGCGGCGCAGCAACGGCAATTTGGAAGACGCGAACTCGACCGAGATACCCTGGTCGGGCGACGAGATCTGGAGCGGTCTTCTGAAGGGCAAGCTCGAGCGCAACGGCCATACGCTCGGCATTTCGACAGTCCAGTTCCGCAACGACCATACTCTGCCGACCGAAGCGAATGCCGGCGGCACGTCGAACCTCGTCATCGCCGACCGCGACACCCTCCAGCGATCCTATGTGGTCAATTGGGGCTATGCGTCGGCAAGTTCGCCGTTGGTCGACGCGAAGCTTGCCGTGTACCGCAACGAAGTCGACATCTCCGAGAAGCGCGTGCCGGGTGCAGCCGCGCGCTTCGACGAGACGGGTTTGGCGACGAACGGCTTCGATCTGCAGAACACGGCGCGTTTCGCCCTCGGCGCGTTCGACGCCCAGGCGCTGACATTCGGGCTCGACGGCTACCGCGATACCCAGCGTTCGACGCGAAATGGCGCGCCGCGCACCGAGTATCCCGGCGCAACGCAATCCATCCTCGGCGCCTTCGTGCAGAACGAAATCGAACTCTTCAAGCGCGTCACCTTCACGCCGGGCCTGCGCTTCGACTCGTTCAAGCAGGAGGCCGACAACAATTCGACGACGAAGGACGAAAGTCGATTCTCGCCGAAGGCCAGCATCGCCTTCCAAGCCACACCGTGGTTCGCCCCCTATCTGAGCTACGCCGAAGCGTTCCGCGTACCTTCGCTCTCGGAGCGCTTCGTGAGCGGCACGCATTTTCCGGGCAACGTGTTCGTGCCCAATCCAAACCTCAAGCCGGAGACGGCGGCGAACAAGGAGGCGGGCGCGAATCTGAAATTCAGCGACGTGTTCGCCGCGAACGACCGCCTGCGCGCGCGCGCGGCGTATTTCGTCAACGACATCAGCGACTACATTCAGGAGACCGTCAATTCGACGACGACCACCACGTCGAACGTGCCGAGTGCCCGCATCCAGGGTGCCGAAGCCGAATTGCGATACGATTCGGGCAACTATTTCAGCGCGCTCGGCGCCACCGTCCTGCGCGGACAAAATGTCAGCACAAGCCAACCGCTGGCCGACACGCCGGCCGACAAATTCACGGCGACAGTGGGCCGACGTTGGCTTGAAAGCGGCTGGCTGGTGGGTGCGCGCACGGTCCTTGCGCGCCCGCAAACGCGCGTGCCGACAGGCACGGCGGCAACCGGCGGATACGCCGTCCACGACGTATTCGCCACCTATGCCCCGGAAGAGGGTGCACTCGCGGATTTCCGCTTCGATGTCGGCGTCGACAACGTATTCGACAAGCTCTACCGCCGCTCGAACTGGAATTCGACGCCGAGCCCGCTTTTTTACGAGGTCGGCCGCAATGTGAAAATGTCGATGAGCTATCGCTTCTAGATGGCCATGCGTTCCGCATCTTCCCATTTCGACGCGCGTGCGGCATTCGTCTCGCTGGCGGCGCACGGATTTGCGGTCGGGGCCATCGCGGTCGCGACTGCCGGGCTCGGCCCGGCACCGCCGACCGTCGAGCCCGCGCGCGCGACTTACATGGTGGTCGAAGTGCCGCTGGTTGCGTTGCCCGAGAAAGATGTGGCGCTGCCTGATTTGGCGGAGGCGGAGCCGCCGCCGCCTTTGCCGCCCGCACAGGTTGAAATTCCACAGCCGCGCGAACCCGTCACTCAAAGTGCGATCGCAAAAAGCGCGACGCCCAAGGCCCCAACCCCGAAGGCGCCCAGCCTAAAGGCCCCTTCGGCGCTGTCGGAGGCTCTGCACGCAAAAACGCAACCCTCGCCCGACCTTCGGGCCGAGAGCCAGACGGCGACAAGCGGGACGAATGCGGCGATCGCCGACATTTCGTCCGATGCGCCCGCTGCGGCGGCGCAGGCATCGACATCGGCCCGCGCGGCGGAGCCAATGCGCACCGATTCAACGGCAGGTCAAATGGCGGGCCCAGCGGCGGGCGAGGTGTCGGTTGCGCAAGCACCGGTCATGCGTGCTGCGCGATTCCGCGCGCCGCCAGCGCCGCCTATCTACCCGCGCCGGGCGATCGAACTCGATCTGCGCGGCACGACGATTCTGCGGGCATTGGTCGATGCCGACGGCGCTGCGGCCGAGATCGTCGTCTGGGCGTCCTCGGGCCTGCGTCTTTTGGACGATGCCGCCATTGCCGCGGCGCGCGGCTGGAAATTCGAGCCTGCACGCGAGGGTGCGGTCGCAGTTGCGGCATGGGTCGAGGTGCCCGTTCGTTTCGAACTTAGATGACTCGAGAAGAGGAAAGACAGATGACACAAGCCGTATCGAACGCGCTTTCAGACCGGTGGGCAGCGCTTGCGAAGGTCAGGCCCGGACTGCGCATCTACGATGCCGCCGAGCAGCTCGACGTTGCGGAGGCAAGATTGCTGCTGATCGACCCCGAAGTCCGGACAGTGCGCTTGCGTCCCGACTGGGCCAATCTGCTCGCCTGCACCGAAGCGCTCGGCGACGTGATGGCGTTGACGCGCAATCGCCACGCCGTGCACGAACGGCACGGCGTCTATCGCAATCTCAGCGTCTCCGGTGCGATGGGATTGTTCGTCGGCGAGCAGATCGATCTGCGCCTTTTTCTGTCGCAATGGCGCCATGCCTATGCGGTGTTTCCGAAGGCGTCGCAGCCGCGTCGCCCGAGCCTCCAGTTCTTCGATGCGATGGGGCGCGCCGTTCACAAGATCCATGCCACGCCCGAAACGAACATGCCGGCGTGGCACGCACTCGTCGATGCGTTTGCGGACAGCGACGCGGATGCGGATGTCGACTTTGCGCCCCCGCCCGTGCGCAAGCCTGCGCGACCTGACTCGCAGATCGACGCGGCGGCTCTGCGCGCCGGTTGGGAATCCCTCAAAGATACCCACGATTTTTTCGGCCTCCTCAAGCGGTTCGGTGCGGAGCGCGTGCAGGCGATGCGGCTCGTGGGCGAAGACTTGGCCCGTCCTTTGGCTGTCGGTGCGGTGCGGCGCGTGCTCGAGGCGGCCGCAACGTGGGGCGTGCCGATTATGGTCTTCGTCGGAAATGCCGGCTGCATCCAGATCCATACCGGCCCTGTCGAACGCCTGAAGGCCACCGGCGACTGGTTCAATGTGTTGGACCCGGCCTTCAATCTCCATCTGCGCGAAACCGGCATCGCTTCGACTTGGCTCGTGCGCAAGCCGACGGCCGACGGCGTCGTCACGTCTGTCGAGGCATTCGACGATGCGGGCGAGACGATCGCGATGCTTTTTGGCAAACGCAAACCCGGCGAGAGCGAGCGCGCCGATTGGCGCACATTGACCGCCGCTCTGGCGGAGTCCTGATCGATGCGCGCAGTTCTTGCCGGCTTGTTCTGCCTGTCGGCGGCGACGATCTGTGTGGCGGGCGAAACGCCGCAACGCATCGTCGCCGCCGGCAGCGGCCTCACTGAAATCGTGCACGCGCTTGGCGCCGGCGACAGGCTCGTCGGGGTTGATTCGACGAGCCTGTTTCCGACGCGCGCAAGCGTTTTGCCGCAGATCGGCTATTTGCGCGCGCTGTCGGCCGAAGGGATCCTGTCGCTGCGGCCCAATCTGATGCTCGCGACCGAGGATGCCGGGCCGCCGGCGGTTCTGGAGCAGTTGCGCAGTGCCGGACTGGCGGTGCTGCGCGCGCGCGAAGGCTTCGAGCCCGAGGCGGTTGCGGCACGCATCGCAATGGTGGGCAGCGCAACCGGCAAAGAGAGCGAAGCGGCAGCTTTGCAGGTGACGTTTCTGTCCGACATCGCCCGCGTGCAGCATGCAATTCCAGCGGCTGGACCCAAGCCGCGCGTGCTGTTTTTGCTGGCGGCAGGATCGGCGGTGCCGATGGTTTCGGGCCGCGACACGGGGGCCTCGGCCATGATCGTGGCGGCCGGTGGGATCAATGCTGTCGATGCCTATCGCGGCTACAAGCCGCTGACGCCCGAAGCCTTTGCAACTGCGGCACCGGATTTCGTGCTGACGACCGAGCAAAGTCTTGCCGCCTTGGGGGGGCGCGAGGCCCTGCTTGCGTTGCCGGCCTTTGCGGTTCTTGCGCGGTCGGGCAGGGTGCAGGTTCTATCCTACGATTCCGTCTATCTGCTGGGCTTCGGGCCGCGCACGGCCCATGCGTTGCGCGACCTCGCCGCCGCAATCCATCCCGCCAGCCCGATCCCTACGTTGCCGCATCGGCCATGGCTGGAGGCTGGTTTTTGAGGCGGTTTGCGCCGCTCGTCGCCGCAGCCTTGCTGGCCCTCGCACTGGTCGGCGCACTTGCCTTGGGGCCTGTGCGGTTGCCGGTCGGCGATGTGATCGGCGCGCTTGGCCAATTGGCGGGTTTGCCGGTCGCGGCCGAGCCGCAGGCCGTGGCGGTCGTGGGTGCGCTGCGTATGCCGCGCGCCATCCTTGCGGCCTTGGCGGGTGCCGTTCTTGGACTTGCGGGCGCTTTGACCCAGGGACTGTTTCGCAATCCGTTGGCCGATCCGGGCGTGCTGGGAATCGCCGGCGGTGCTTCTTTGGGGGCCGTGTCGGCAATATTCTTCGGGTTCGCCGCCTTGTCGGTCTGGGCGCTGCCGGCCACGGGTTTCATCGGCGGCCTGGCGGCGGCCTTGCTCGTGAGCCGCATTGCGCGCAGCGACGGTCGAACGCCGGTCGCGACGTTGCTGCTTGCGGGCATTGCGGTCAACGCATTGGCGATGTCGCTGACCGGCATCGTCGTTTACGCGAGCGACGACCGCCAACTGCGCGACATCTCGCTGTGGCTGATGGGCAGCGTCGGCGGTGCGACCGCAATCCGGATATGGATCCTGGTGCCGTTTGCCGCGTTGCTGCTCGTTGGGCTGCCCTTTTTCGCGCGCGGGCTCGATGCGCTGATGCTCGGCGAACGCGAGGCCGTTCATCTTGGCGTCGGCATCGAGACGCTCAAGGCAGGCGTGATCGGCTGCGTTGCCCTGGCGGTCGGGGCGGTGGTCTCCTGCGTCGGGCCGATCGGCTTCGTCGGGCTGGTCGTGCCGCACATTGCGCGGATGTTTCTGGGGCCGGGCCATCGTCTTTTGCTGCCCGTATCGACGCTCGCGGGTGCCGCATTGCTTGTCGCGGCCGATACGTTTGCGCGGCTCGTGGTCGCACCTGCGGAACTGCCCGTCGGTCTTGTGACGGCCGCGATCGGCGCACCGTTTTTCGCGGCGATGGTTGCCCGCAGCAAAAGGCGTCTTGCCATATGATTTCGGCGGTAGAGGTCGGTTTGCGGGTCGGCGGCAAGAACTTGCTCGACTACGTCAATCTCGAGATCGCGGCCGGCACGTTCTTGGGTCTCGTGGGACCTAACGGTGCAGGCAAGTCGACGCTGCTGCGCCTGTTGGCGGGCGAACAGCGGGCCACAACGGGGGCGGTATCGATTTCGGGGCGGCAGGTAGCACAATGGTCCGGCGCCGAACTGGCGCGATGCCGCGCAGTTTTGCCGCAGCAGAGCGCCATGGCGTTCGAGATCGCGGTACGCGACGTCGTCGAACTCGGGCGATTGCCGCACGAGAACGTCGTTTCGCGCGCTCAGAATTCGGCGGCTATCGCGCGCGCCTTGCATGTCGCCGACGTTGCGCACTTGGACGCGCGCAACTACGCGACCCTCTCGGGCGGCGAGCAACAGCGCGTTCAACTGGCGCGGGTCCTCGCACAGATCGACGGTGTGCGATCGGCAGCCTTGCTGCTTGACGAACCGACCGCCAGCCTCGATCTTTCGCACCAACATCGCGTCTTGCAGGTGGCACGCCGCCTTGCCGAGGCCGGGGCTGTGGTCGTTGCGGTTCTGCATGATCTGTTCACGGCATCTCTTTATTGCGATCGCATTGCCGTGATCTCAAAGGGGCGCATCGTTGCCGACGGCGCACCGGCTGCAGCGCTGGACGAGGCGACCGTAAAGTCCGTCTTTGAAATGGATTCCATGTGGGTTGCGGCAGGCAAGCGCCAGGCACTTCTTGCATTCAAAAGCGATGGCGGCCCTTGACGGGCGGGGGCGGCAGGCCAACATTCTGACGAGCCCCATCAGCGAAAGTGAAAATGCGCATGTCAGAACGTAAAACTATTGCCCGTTCCCTGTCGCGCCGTTCGGCCCTTGCCTTGGCAGCCGCAAGCCTCGTCGGGGCAAAAGCGGCCCAAGCGCATCATGGCTGGTCGGGCTTCGACAGCGGCCAGGTTCTGCGCCTCAACGGACGCATTGCGGCCATGACCTTCGACAATCCGCACGGCGAGTTGCGCCTCACCAAGGCCGGCGGCGAATGGTCGATCGAGCTTGCACCGCCCTCGCGCATGGTGGCGCGCGGCCTGTCGCGCGAGATGCTGGCCCTTGGCACCGACGCGACGGTCGAGGGCTATCCGCACCGCCAGACGGCGCGGCTGATGCGCGCCGAGCGCATCGTGGTGGCGGGCAAGACGACCGAGCTGCGCTAAGCGGCGAACGCGCGCGCGGCGGCGTCGGCGTGGATTGGCTGCTCGCCCTGCAGGGCTCGGGGTTTGCGCAAACTTTGCGCGCCTCGACATGGGCCTATCCGATCGTCGCGACCTTGCACGCGGTGGGCGCATCGCTCGCCGTGGGGGCGGTCGTGCTGATGGATCTGCGCCTGCTCGGGTTTGGATCGGCCCTCGATCGCGCAGCCGTGCTGCGCTTTGCATTGCCGGTGGCGCTGACGGGGGCCGCACTTGCGCTCGTCGCGGGCTTGGCGATGTTTTCGACCGGGGCTGCGCACTATGCGCGCAACCCCGCCTTTCTTTTCAAAATGGGCGCATTGGTTTTTGCGCTATGGAACGCGGTCGCATTCCACCGGCTTGCGGCGGCATCGGGGCGTCTCAACGCCGTAGCCTCGCTGGTCGCCTGGCTCGGCGTCGTCGCGGGCGGCATCTTTACGGCGTATTATTAGCGCTTGGGTGCTTGCGCTTCAAAGCTGCGGTTCGCCCATTCGACGAGGCGGACGAGGGCCGGCAGCGATTTCGACGCCGATTTGCGCATGATCGCGGCGCGGTGGTTTTCGACCGTGCGCTGGCTGATGCCGAGATCGGCTGCGATGTTTTTGTTCGCGACACCGGCCACGATCATGTCGAGCACCTGCTTCTGGCGCGCCGTAAGGCCTTTGAGCTTGCGCACCGCGTCGATGCAATGGCCGCGCGCCTCTTCGCGCGCCGGCAACCCATCGAGGGCGGCGCGTACGGTCGCGACGAAATGCTTGCATGAAACCGGCTTCTGCATGAAGTCGACGGCCCCGGCCTTCATCGCTTCGACCGCCATCGGCACATTGGCTTGGCCCGTGAGCATGATCGCCGCGAGATGGTAGTCGCCGGCGCGCAGGCGCTGCACAAGCTCAAGCCCGCTCATGCCGGGCAGCCCCGCATCGACCACGAGGCACCCGAACGCGCCGGACGGATGGGCTGCGACAAAGGCCTCGCCGCTGTCGAATTCCTCGACCGTCAAGCCTTCGTCGGCCAACACGGCGTGCAGCATCGTGCAGACGTCCCGATCGTCCTCGACGATGTAGACGGCATTGGCAGCCATGGGCGCTCCGATCTGCAGGTTGTTCCAGATATGCGGGAACAGGATACCGCCGACCCCGCAAGCCCGCCTTGATATGGCGCAAGGGGGGGCAACCGCCCACAACCCTCTCCGGCGATTGGCTTTTTTCAGTCACGATTCGGCGCATGGGTAGATTCCGGCCCTTTCGTCTGCGCGGAAACCTGCGCGATGTTGCCGCTGCGCCCGATGTCCCGAACCGGAGGAACGCCATGACTGACCCCGATCGCAGCGCACAACTCGGCCCCGCCCAGTTCGAACGCCAAGCCTTGTCGAGCGGCAGCGATGCGCGCGAGGCGGCGTCCGGTCGCAACGCGACCGTCACGCGGTTGCGCGCGCGTGCGGCACGCTGCGCCGACCTTGCAGCACAGGCGACGTCGCCTGGGCTTGCCAATGAGTTCGATCTGCTCGCGCGCGAATACGAGGCGGATGCCGCGTCGCTAGAATCCTTGTCGTTGCGCCGCTAACCCGTTTTGATGCGACCGCAGGCGCCGTCGATGCCGTACGGGCGATGAGCACGAGCTTGCTGCTTGCCTGCATTCTTGCGGCCTTGCTGCTGCAGCTCGGCATTGGCATCGGCGTCGGCCTGCGGCGGCCAGGTTCGAAATCTCTCGCGACAGAACCGCTAGCTGATGGCGTTGCCGCCCGCTTCGAATCACACGGCGCCTGGGCGGGCTTGCGCGAATTTCGTGTGGCCGATCGCGTTTTCGAAGACCCAGCGCGATCGCAATGTTCGTTCAATCTCAAGCCGGTCGATGGTGCGGTGTTGGCGCCGTTCGCACCGGGCCAGTATCTGACTCTTGCCTTAAAGCTTGCAGGTGCAGCCGCCAACGATTCCGTGCGCACGCTGCTGCGTTGCTATTCGATCTCGGCAGCCCCTTCGGCCGCCGGTTTTCGCATAACGGTCAAACGCGCCGCTCGGCCGCCGGGCAATCCCAACCTGCCGCCCGGGCTCGCCTCGGCGCTGCTTCTCGACCGGATCGGCATCGGCGACACGCTCGACGTCAAAGCGCCAGCCGGGCTGTTCACGCTCGATCCTGATGCAGCATTGCGCAGCGTGTTCGTTGCGGGCGGCATCGGCATTGCGCCGATGATGAGCATGATCGAAGCCGCACTAGCAGTGCCGTCGCCGCCGCGTGCGCTGCATCTCTATTACGGTGTAGCGAACGCTGCCGACCATGCGTTCAAAGACCGGCTCGGCGCATTGGCGGCCGCACATAAATCGTTCCGCCAGACCGTTGCCTATGCCGCACCGCGCGCGGCCGATAAGATCGGCGTTGATTTCGACCATGCTGGTTTCATCGACATAACGCTGCTGCGCGCGACATTGCCGGCCGGCCGCCATCGTTTTTATGTTTGCGGGCCGCCCGGCATGATGGCGAGCCTCGTGCCGGCCTTGCGCGACTGGGGTGTCGACAAAGACGACATCCGCACCGAATCGTTCGGGCCGTCCGCACGCGGCGTTGCCGTGCCGGTTGCCGCTCGCGCGTCCGTTTCGTTCGAGGTGCGGTTCAGCATCGCCGCGCGCACGATCGCGTGGGACGGGCGCGACGCCAATCTGCTCGATTTTGCCGACCGGCACGGTGTTGCCCTCGGGTCCGGCTGCCGGACGGGTGCTTGCGGGGCGTGTGCGACGCGGCTCGTGTCGGGGACCGTCGCCTATGCGCGCACACCCGACCATGCCGTGGCGGTGGGCATGTGCTTGCCGTGCGTCGCAGTGCCGCTGTCCGACCTGCGGCTCGAGGGCTAGGCGATGCGTTTCGATCTTTTGCGCCACGAGGTCGTGCCGTTTTTCGGCGCGTTTGCGGCCCTCGTCGCGGCGGCGTTGCTGGCCGATGCGGCGTTGCATCTGGCCGATGCCGTCTGGGTCGGGCGCTATCTCGGGATCTTGGGCACGCTGCTTATTTTGGGCTCGTTCGGCTATTCGCTGGTCAAGCGCGGCCTCGTCGCGGGCGCGCCCGTGCGGCTGCTGCGCATGCACGAATGGATGGCATGGGCAGGATCGTGGCTGATCCTCGTCCATGCCGGCATCCATTTCGATGCGATCCTCGCCTGGCTTGCGGTGGCGGCGATGCTGGTGAATATCGCGAGCGGCCTTACCGGCAAGTATCTGCTGCGCCGCGCGCGCGCGCGTCTCGAGGCCACGATCGGGCGCCTCGATGCGCTGGGCTTGTCTGCGGCCGAGCGCGAAGCGCAGCTCCATTGGGATGCGTTCACGTTCGACATGGTGCGCCAATGGCGCGCCGTGCACTACCCGATCACGCTTGCCTTCGCGCTGCTCGCGGCCGGGCATATCGGTGCCGTCTTCGTTTTCTGGGGCTGGCGATGAAGCGACACTGGGTGCTGGCCTTGATCGTCGTGAACGTCGCCGCTCTTGCGGTGCTGGCGGTCGCCTTGCCGCGCCAGATGCTGAGTCCAGGGGCACTCGGCCAAGGCCATGTGGCGCTCGCGGAGGATTGTTTTGCGTGCCACGTGCCGTGGCACGGCAGTGCCGCCGACAAATGCATCGGCTGCCATGCGGTGGCGACGATCGGCTTGCGCACCGTCAAAGGCTTGCCGATTGCCCAGACGCAGCGCACGCCGCCCTTCCATCAAGCGCTCGCTTCCCCCGATTGCATGGGCTGCCACAGCGAACATGCCGTGCCGCGCCTCGCCCCGGTCGCGCAGTTCACGTTCGTGCATGCGCTGTTGAACCAGGGCACGTCCGCCAATTGTGCGAGTTGCCACACCGCACCGGCGGGCGATTTCCATCGCAGCGCCGGGACTGCGTGCGCGCAATGCCATGTGCAGACCCATTGGAAGCCCGCGACGTTCGACCATGCGCGCTTCTTTCCGCTCAAGGGCGACCACAATGCGCCGTGTGCGACGTGCCACGTCGGCAACGTGACTTCGTCCTACACTTGCTATGGCTGCCACGAACATCAACCCGCCGCGATCCTCGCCAAACATCGCCGCGAACGCATCGCCACTATCGACAATTGCGTTGCCTGCCATCGCGGCGGCCATCAGACGCGCGAAGAGGGGCGCGAGAGGCGCGGCGAGCGCGAGCGCGATTGAATCAGCCGAAGCTTCTTTGCTGCGGCTGCAAAAACGGCGCTGCCAACAGAAAGTCGCGAAAAACCGCGCTCGCGCGGTCGGTGGGCACCGCCAAAACCCGAAAGAATGTTGCGCTGCAGTAAATTAACTTGTATCGAGTTAAAACATATTTTATCGTTTTATATCATGTATTTGATCATCCGATAGGGTTGCAAACTCCGGGTTCTGGTGCTTTCCTTCGCGCTAATCCGAATGCACTGCCCAATCGAGGAAATTGCCATGGCCCCTTTGCCGCCGAAAAAGAAAGCCAAGTCCGAAGAGAACGTGCCGTCGGCCGAAGCGCTGATTAAATACTATCGCGACATGCTGCTGATCCGCCGCTTCGAGGAGAAGGCGGGCCAAATGTACGGCATGGGGCTCATCGGCGGCTTCTGCCATCTCTATATCGGGCAGGAAGCCGTCGTCGTCGGCATGCAATCGACGATCACGCCCGACGACGCCGTCATCACGAGCTATCGCGACCACGGCCACATGCTCGCCTGCGGCATGGAGCCGGGCGGGGTGATGGCCGAACTCACCGGGCGCATCGGTGGCTACTCCAAAGGCAAGGGCGGCTCGATGCACATGTTCTCGAAAGAGAAGAACTTCTACGGCGGCCACGGCATTGTGGGCGCCCAGGTGCCGCTCGGCACCGGCATCGCCTTCGCGTCCAAATATCGCGGCAAGACCAACGTGTCTCTGACCTACATGGGCGACGGGGCCGTGAACCAGGGTCAGGTTTACGAAAGCTTCAACATGGCGCAGCTTTGGAAGCTGCCCGTGATCTTCATCATCGAGAACAACAAATACGGCATGGGCACGTCGATCGAACGCGCCTCGTCGACGACGGATTTCTACCATCGCGGGGCCGCCCACGGCATTCCCGGCGAAGCGGTCGACGGCATGAACGTTTTGTCGGTGCGTGCGGCGGGCCTGCGCGCGGTCGAACATGCGCGCACCAAGGGGCCGTACATTCTCGAGATGCAGACCTATCGCTATCGCGGCCACTCGATGTCCGACCCCGCCAAGTATCGGCAGAAGGAGGAGGTCGACAAGATGCGCAGCCAGCACGACCCCATCGAAAGCCACGCCAAATTCCTGCTCGAAGGCGGCTTTGCCGACGAAGCGGCCCTCAAAGCCATCGACCGCGAAGTGAAGGACATTTCGAGCAAAGCGGCCGAGTTCGCCCAGAACAGCCCCGAGCCGCCGGTGAGCGAGCTCTATACCGACGTGCTGATCGAAACGAACTGAGCGCTGGCTTTCGAAGAAGGAAACGACCCATGCCGACCAATGTTCTGATGCCCGCTCTGTCGCCGACCATGACCGAAGGCAAAATCGCGCGCTGGCTCAAAGCCGAGGGCGATACGGTCAAGTCCGGCCAGGTGCTGTGCGAAATCGAAACCGACAAAGCGACGATGGAAGTCGAAGCGGTCGACGAAGGCACGCTTGCCAAGATCGTGGTGCCGGGCGGTACCGAGAACGTCAAAGTCAACGACGTGATCGCAATCATCGCAGCCGAAGGCGAGAGCGTTTCGGCCGCCGCATCCGCCTCGGCCGCAACCCCGCTGGCGGCACCCGCGATCGTTGCGGCTGCAGCACCGCAAGCCGCCGCTGCCGTTGCCGCAGCGCCGGCCGCAAACGAACCCGATTTGGGCGAAACCAAAATCATCACGGTGCGCGAAGCTTTGCGCGACGGCATGGCCGAGGAAATGCGCCGCGACGAAAACGTGTTCCTGATGGGCGAGGAAGTTGCCGAATACCAAGGTGCTTACAAAATCAGCCAAGGCCTCTTGCAGGAATTCGGGCCGCGCCGCGTCGTCGACACGCCGATCACCGAGCAGGGCTTTGCCGGGCTCGCGGTGGGCGCAGGCTTCATGGGCCTCAAGCCCATCGTCGAGTTCATGACCTGGAACTTCTCGATGCAGGCGATCGACCAGATCATCAACTCGGCCGCCAAGACGCTCTACATGTCCGGCGGCCAGATGGGCTGCCCGATCGTGTTCCGCGGCCCCAACGGTGCCGCGAGCCGTGTCGGCGCCCAGCATTCGCAATGCTACGCGTCGTGGTACGCGCATTGCCCAGGTCTCAAGGTGGTGGCGCCCGCTTCGGCCGCCGATGCCAAGGGCCTGATGAAGGCCGCGATCCGCGATCCCAATCCCGTGCTGATCCTCGAGAACGAAATTCTCTACGGCACTTCGGGTCCCGTGCCCGTGTCGTCCGACTATGTCGTGCCGATCGGCAAGGCGAAGGTCGTGCGAGCGGGCAAGGACGTGACGATCACTGCCTTCTCGATCATGGTCGGCAAGGCGCTGGCGGCGGCCGAAGCGCTCGCCAAGATCGGCATCGACGCCGAAGTCATCGATCTGCGCTCGATCCGTCCGCTCGATACCGAAACGATCGTGCGCTCGGTGCAGAAGACGAACCGGCTCGTCTCTTGCGAAGAGGGCTGGCCGTTTGCGGGTATTGGCTCGGAAATCGGTATGCAGATGATGGAGCAATGCTTCGATTGGCTCGATGCGCCGGTGAAGCGCGTGCACGGTCTCGACATTCCGCTGCCCTACGCCGCCAATCTTGAAAAGCTGGCGCTGCCGCAGGCCGACCACATCGTCGAAGCCGCCAAGTCCGTCCTCTACAAGAACTGACGCCGCGCGCGAGGGAGATCCGAACATGCCCACCAATGTGCTGATGCCCGCTTTGTCGCCGACCATGACCGAGGGCAAGATCGCGCGCTGGCTCAAAGCCGAAGGCGACACGGTCAAGTCCGGTCAAGTGCTGTGCGAAATCGAAACCGACAAAGCGACGATGGAAGTCGAAGCGGTCGACGAGGGCGTGCTCGCGAAGATCGTGGTCCCTGGCGGCACAGACGGCGTGAAGGTCAACGACGTGATCGCCGTGATGGCGGGCGAAGGCGAAGACGCCAAAGCCGTCGCCGCCAAAGGGGCGGCCCCGGCTGTCGCACCCGCCGCTGCCACCGCACCCGTGGCCGCCGCATCGGCGCCGGCTGCCGCGCCGGCACCGGTCGCAGCACCCGCTTCTGCGTCGCAGGGTGCACGCGTATTCGCCTCGCCGCTCGCGCGTCGCATTGCCGAACAGAGCAGTCTCGATCTGGCCAAGATTGCGGGCTCGGGTCCCGGCGGGCGCATCGTCAAACACGATGTTGAAGCGGCTCTTGCTGGCGGCGGTGCCAAGAAGTCTGCTGCTGCCGGTGCACCGGCTGCGGCTGCCGCCTCGGCCGCACCGGCACCGGTCGCGGTGTCGTCGACGGCATTGGCGGCCATCGGCCCGCACAAACTCGTGCCGCTCTCGACGATGCGCAAAGTCATCGCGCGCCGCCTGACCGAGAGCAAGCAGCAGGTCCCGCATTTCTATCTGACGGTCGATTGCGACATCGACAAGCTGCTGGCCGGCCGCGCGGCCTTGAACGCCAAGAGCCCCGAGAAGGGTCCGGGTGCCTTCAAACTGTCGGTCAACGATTTCATCATCAAGTCGGTCGCAGCCGCGCTGCGCCAAGTGCCCAACGCGAATGCCTCGTTCTCGGACGACGGCATGCTGCTGTGGGAGAACGTGGATATTTCAGTCGCGGTCGCGATCGACGGCGGTCTCATCACGCCGATCATCCGCGACGCCGACAAGAAGGGCCTCGTCGAGATCTCGAACACGATGAAGGATCTCGCCGCACGCGCCAAATCGGGCAAACTCAAGCCCGAGGAATTCCAGGGCGGCACGTTCTCGATTTCCAATCTCGGCATGTTCGGCATCAAGGATTTCGCCGCCGTGATCAACCCGCCGCAGGGCTGTATCCTCGCGGTGGGGGCTGGCGAACAGCGCCCGGTCGTGAAGAACGGGGCTCTCGCCATCGCCACGATGATGAGCGTGACCCTCTCGGTCGACCATCGCGTGGTGGACGGCTCAGTCGGTGCCGAGTTCCTCGCCGCCTTCAAAAAGATCGTCGAAGACCCGCTGGCGATGCTGCTCTGAGGAAGGCCCGGCAATGGCGGATGCGGTTCGCGTCGATCTGGCCGAGAAATTCGCGAGCTTCGACAAACATTGGTCGCCGAAGCTCGCCGAAACGCTGGACGGCTACGAAATCAAGCTCGTCAAGATCAAGGGCGATTTCGTGTGGCACAAGCACGACGATCTCGACGAGATGTTCCTCGTGATCAAGGGCAGCTTCCGCATGAAGTTCCGCGACCGCGATGTCGATCTTGCGGCAGGCCAAATGATCGTCGTGCCCAAGGGCGTCGAACATTGCCCGACGGCCGCGGAAGAATGCGAGATCATGCTGTTCGAGCGTGCCGGTGTGGTGAATACCGGCGATGCCGCCCCAAACAGACTGACCAATCCCATCGAACGAATCTGATCCGAAAGGTACACGGACATGCCCGACCAAAATTTCGATCTGATCGTCGTCGGCGGCGGGCCGGGGGGCTATGTTGCGGCCATCCGGGCGGCCCAGCTCAAGATGAACGTCGCCCTCGTCGAAGCGCAGCATCTGGGTGGCATCTGCCTCAATTGGGGCTGCATCCCGACCAAAGCGCTGCTGCGCTCGTCGGAGATCTATTCGCTGCTGCACCATCTCGATGCGTTCGGCCTGTCCGCCGACAATGTGCGCTTCGACGTCGCCAAGGTCGTCGCACGCTCGCGCAAGGTGGCGAGCCAGCTCTCGGGCGGGGTCAAGCATCTGCTCAAGAAAAACAAAGTCACCGTCTTTGACGGGTTCGGCAAACTCAACGGCGTCGCCGCCGGCGGTTTGCGCAAGATCGCGGTCGCTAAAGACGGAAAACCGGTGGCCGACCTCGTCGCCAAAAACGTGATTCTTGCGACCGGTGCGCGCGCGCGCGTGGTGCCGGGCCTTGAGCCCGACGGTAAGATCGTGTGGACCTACAAAGAAGCGATGGTGCCGCCCGCGATGCCGAAATCCTTGGTTGTCGTCGGCTCGGGTGCGATCGGCATCGAATTCGCGTCGTTCTACCGGGCGATAGGGGCGGAAGTAACGGTCGTCGAAATGATGGACCGCGTGCTGCCTGTGGAAGACGAAGAGATCAGCGCGTTCGCGCGCAAATCCTTCGAGAAGCAGGGCATGAAGATTCTGACCTCGGCAACCGTCAAGGGCGTGAAGAAGGGTTCCGACAACGCGACAGTCACGGTCGAGGTTGCCGGCAAGACGCAGGAAATAACGGTTGAACGCGTAATCTCGGCGGTCGGCATTGTCGGCAACGTCGAAAATCTCGGGCTCGAAGGCACGAAGGTCAAGGTCGATCGCACCCATGTGGTGATCGATCCTTATTGCGCCACGGGCGAGCCGGGCGTTTACGCGATCGGCGATCTTGCGGGCGCACCGTGGCTTGCGCATAAGGCGAGCCACGAGGGCGTTTTGTGCGTCGAGAAGATCGCCGGCATCAAGGGCGTGCATCCGCTCGACGTCACCAATATTCCGGGCTGCACCTACTGCACGCCGCAGGTGGCCTCGGTCGGCTTGACCGAGAAGAAGGCCAAGGAACTCGGCCATACCGTCAAGGTCGGGCGCTTTCCGTTCATTGGCAACGGCAAGGCGATCGCGTTGGGCGAGCCCGAGGGCATGGTCAAAACCGTGTTCGACGCGAAGACCGGCGAGTTGCTGGGTGCGCACATGATCGGCGCCGAGGTGACCGAACTCATCCAGGGCTACGGCATTGCCAAGACGCTCGAGACGACCGAGGCGGACCTGATGCACACGGTCTTCCCGCATCCGACCCTGTCGGAAATGATGCATGAGAGCGTCCTTGACGCCTATGGGCGCGCGGTCCATTTCTAGGGGTATGGACAGCACCACGACCGTCAAGCCGCGCCATCCCGAGAAGGCCCATCGCCCGGACAATCCGGTGCGCGTGGGCAAGCCCGAATGGATCCGCGTCAAAGCGCCGACCTCGCCCGAATATGCCGAGACCAAGCGCATCGTGCGCGAGCGCGGCCTCGTGACCGTGTGCGAAGAGGCCGCGTGCCCGAATATCGGCGAGTGCTGGAAGAAAAAGCACGCGACGATGATGATCTTGGGTGCCGTATGCACGCGCGCTTGCAGCTTCTGCAACGTCGCGACCGGCATGCCCGACAAGCTCGATCCGCACGAGCCCGAGAAGGTGGCGGACGCCGCCGCCGCCATGGGTCTCCAGCATGTCGTGATCACGTCGGTCGATCGCGACGATCTCGATGACGGCGGGGCCGAACATTTTGCGCGCGTGATCCGCGCTTTGCGCGAACGCTGCCCCGGCACGACGATTGAGGTGCTCACGCCCGACTTTCTGCGCAAAGAGGGTGCGCTTGAAATCGTCGTGGCGGCGAAGCCCGACGTATTCAACCACAATCTCGAAACCGTGCCGCGCCTCTATCCGACGATCCGGCCGGGAGCGCGCTATTTCCATTCGCTGCGGCTGCTGCAGCGCGTAAAGGAACTCGATCCGACCTTGTTCACGAAGTCCGGCCTCATGGTGGGTTTGGGCGAAAACCGGCTTGAGATCATGCAGGTGATGGACGATATGCGCTCGGCCGACATCGATTTTCTCACCATCGGCCAGTATCTGCAGCCCACACCGAAGCACGCCGCTCTCGACCGGTTCGTCAAACCCGCCGAATTCGACGAATACGCCGCGACTGCCAAGGCCAAGGGTTTCTTGCTCGTGGCGTCGAGCCCGCTCACGCGCTCGTCCTACCATGCCGACCGCGATTTTGCGGCCCTGCGCGCGGCCCGCGAAGCCAAGCTCGCAGCACAGCGCTGACGCAACGCTTCGCCGCCGCTTGCCATGCCGACCCACGCCGAAAAACGCGCGATGCCCTACACGCCCGAACAATTGTTCGAGCTCGTGCAGCGCGTCGATCGCTATCCGGAGTTTCTCCCCTGGTGCATCGCGGCACGCTTGAAGGGCCAGGAGAGCAACGTCGCGATCTGGGATCTCGTGATCGGCTTTAAGATGATCCGCGAGCGCTTCACGAGCCGCGTCACCTTGCAGCCGCCGGCGCCCGATCTGCATTCGCGCATCGACGTTTCCTACGCCGACGGGCCGTTCCGCTATCTCAACAACCACTGGATTTTCGAGCGCCAAGCGGACGGCACGACCGTGATCGACTTTTTCGTCGATTTCGAGTTCCGCTCGAAGCTGTTGCAGTCCATCATGGGCGTGCTGTTCAACGAGGCAGTCAAGCGCATGGTCGCGGCTTTCGAGACGCGCGCGCGCGCGCTTTACGCCTCAGACGCAACGGAGGCGAAATGAGCGGAGCGATCGAACTTCTGCTGACCACCAGCCCGCACGATATCGGCGCGTTCGAGGTGCGTCGTGCTTTGCCCAAGCGCGAGCGGCGGCATATCGGTCCGTTCGTGTTCTTCGACCATCTGGGGCCGGCGAAGCTCGCGCCCGGAAACGGCATGGATGTGCGCCCGCATCCGCATATCGGGCTTGCGACGGTGACGTATCTGTTCGACGGCGAAATCATGCACCGAGATTCGCTGGGCTATGTGCAAGCGATCCAGCCGGGCGCGCTGAACTGGATGGTGGCGGGGCGCGGCATTGTGCATTCCGAGCGCACGGCCGCCGACAAGCGCGACGGCAGCCTCACAATGCACGGCATCCAGACATGGGTTGCGTTGCCGCCCGCTTTGGAAGAATGCGAGCCGAGCTTCGCGCACCATCCGGCCGCGACCCTGCCGACGACGACGCATGACGGCGTATGGCTCAAATGCATTCTGGGAGAGGCATACGGCCTCAAAGCACCCGTCGCCGACCCGTGGCCAATTTTCTATCTGCATGCCGAATTCCCGGCAGGCTCGGCTTTGGCGCTGCCCGCGAACTATGCCGAGCGCGGCGCCTATGTCGTATCGGGTGCACTGGAAGTGGACGGGACCACGATCGAGCCCGGCACGCTCGCCGTATTCAAAGAGGGCGTGGACGTGACCTTGCGCGCAAACACGGCCACGCGCGCGATGCTGCTGGGCGGTACGACCTTGCCGGGCGAGCGCACGATCTGGTGGAATTTCGTGTCGTCCGACAAAGTACGCATGGCCAAAGCCAAGGCCGACTGGAAAGCCGGAAATTTTCCGAAGGTTCCCGGCGAAACTGAATTCATCCCGCTGCCGGAGTAGGCGCAGAGCTTACGGCTTTGTTGCACCGTCGAGCAGCAGTTCCAATGCGAACTCGACGGCGAGCTTGCGCACCATGGCGCGGTCGCCGCCGAAGATGCGGTGCGTCGTTTGCGTGGCGCGCGCCTTGCGGGCGAGGCCGAAATGCACGAGGCCGACGGGCTTTTCGAGCGAGCCGCCGCCGGGGCCGGCAATGCCTGTGATCGACACCGCCATATCGGCATGGCTGCGCGCCAATGCACCCTCGGCCATCGCGCGCGCGACGGGCTCGCTCACCGCACCGAACGCGCGCAGCAAGGCGGGCGACACGGCGAGCATCTCTTCTTTGGCTTCGTTCGAGTAGGTCACGAAGCCGCGTTCGACGATTTCGGACGAGCCCGGCACTTCGGTCAAGGCGGCGGCGACGAGGCCGCCCGTGCAGGATTCGGCCGTCGTGATCTTGAGCTTCGCGCGCCTGCACGCCGCCAACACGTCGAATGCTGCACCGATGACGGCTTGTTTATCCAAGCAAGACTCCCAGCACCCAAACCGCAGCGGCCGACCACAAGGCGGCAAACAGATCGTCGAGCATCACGCCCAGGCCGCCGCCGACATTGCGGTCGGCCCAATTGGCGGGATAGGGCTTCACGATGTCGGCAATCCGAAATAGCACGAACGCCGCAGCCCAGCCCAGCGGCGTGAAAGGGGCGGCCAGCAGCGTGAGCCACATGCCCGCCACCTCGTCGATCACGATGAAGCCAGGGTCCTGCACATTCGTGTTCGCAACCACGCGCTCGCTTGCCCACACGCCCAATGCCGATACGGCAACCGTGCCCGCCGCGAGTGCGATCCAGCCGCCCACGAGCCAAAGCCCGTACGCGAAGGGCAGGGCGGCGAGGCTACCCCACGTGCCCGACGCAAACGGGATCAGCCCCGAGCCGAACCAAGTCGCGGCCAAGGTCGCGGGATCGCGCAAGGTGAGGCCTGGCGGCAAGCGTCCGTAGGTAAATTGGAGTTTCATGTGAGCGGCAGGGCGATCGTGGCGGCGGCTTGGGCGGCAATGCCTTCGCCGCGCCCGGTGAAGCCGAGCCCTTCGGTCGTCGTGGCTTTGACCGACACGCGCGTCGCGGGCACGCCCAGCAGCTGCGCCAGGCTTGCGCGCAAGGCAGCGCGATGCGGGCCGACCTTCGGGCGCTCGCACACGATCGTTACGTCGACATGGCGGATCGCACCGCCGCGCGCTGCGACGAGGCTGGCGGCATGGCGCAGGAACTGGCTCGAAGCCGCCCCCTTCCAGCGCATGTCGCTTGGCGGGAAATGCGATCCGATGTCGCCGTCGCCGAGGGCGCCCAGGATCGCATCGACAAGCGCGTGGATCGCCACGTCGGCATCCGAATGGCCGACGAGCGCTTGGTCGAACGGCAGCTTCACGCCGCACAGCCACACGCCGTCGCCGGGCCCGAGGCGGTGCACGTCGAAGCCGGTGCCCACACGCAGATCGGCAAGTGCCGACTGGCGCTGGGTTTGGGCACGCGCCAGATCGGCCTCCGTCGTGATCTTGAAATTGGCTTCCGCCGCTTCGACCACGGCAACCATCCCGCCGGCCGCGCGCAGGACGGCGGCATCGTCGGTTAGCGCTTGGCCAACGGCGCTGCGATGGGCCGCAAGAATATCGGCATAGCGGAAGGCTTGCGGCGTTTGCGCGCGCCATAGGTGCTCGCGCGGCACGAGCGTGTCGAGCGCACCGTCGGTCGCACGCCACAGCGTATCGACCACGGGGACGGCCGCGATCGCACCGGGTGCCGCGTCGAGGGCGGCGATCAGGCGATCGATGAGATCGGCGGTGGCGAAGGGGCGCGCGGCATCGTGGATCAGCACCTTGGCAGGCGGCTGTGCGGCGAGGCTCTCGAGCCCGTTCAGCACCGAGGCTTGGCGCGTCGCCCCGCCCAGGACCGGCGGCAGCAGGGCGAGCCCGACAGTTGCTGCGTTGTAGTGTGCTTCGTCGTCCGCACCGGTCACCACGCGGATCGCATCGATGCGCGGATGGGAAGCGAAGATTTCGAGCGTTCGGCGAAGTACGGGTGCGCCCTCCAGATCGCGATATTGTTTGGGCACGGGCCCGCCGATGCGCGTGCCGCGTCCGGCGGCAACGATGAGGGCGATGCAGGCAGGTTCGGAGGTCGGATTGGCCATTGTGCGCTTTGTCGAAGTCCGTATGCTGTCGCGCAATCTAGCAGCCCGCACGCCAAGAGGCACGTCCCATGCCCGCCTATGTGATCGCCGACATTGAGGTTTCCGATCCCGCCAAGTACGAAGGCTACCGCGCGCTGTCGCCCGGCGCCATTGCGGCCTATGGCGGGCGCTTCCTGTCGCGCGGCGGCAATATGCAGGTGCTCGAAGGCAATTGGGCGCCGTCGCGTGTGGTGGTCGTCGAATTTTCGACCGCCGGACAGGCGCAAAAATTCTACGATTCGCCCGAGTACCGGGCCGCACGCGCGGCGCGCGCGGGTGCCACAAACCGTTTCAATATGATTGTGGTCGAAGGCGTCTAGTCGGCGCTAGACTCGTGCGCACGATGGACATGCAGTTCCTCCTCTCGCTGGCGGCGATGGCGGCCTTGTTGCCGGTCGGGTTCGTGCGCCACGACGACGATGCCCCCGCTTTGCCGTTTTGGCTTGCGCTGGCTGTGGGCATTGCGGGGCCAGGCGTGTGGATTGCCGACAATATCGGCGACGGCTGGCGCACCGGGCTTGCCGCCACCTTGTGGGTCGCGGTGTTCGCCAGCATGCTGCTGTTTGCAGGCCTCGTGCGGCTCGAGCGCACGGCAATGCGCCTGACGGCGCTATTGATTCCCTATCTGCTCTCGCTCGCGGCACTCGCGACGATTTGGCAGCATGCACCGGCGCGCCCCTTGCTCGGCAACGAGCCCGAGGCGTGGCTCATCTCGCATATTCTGATGGCGGTTGCCGCCTATGGCTTGCTGACATTGGCGGCCGTCGCAGGGCTCGGCGTCTTTCTGCAGGAGCGCGCGTTGCGCCTCAAACGCCCGACCGAATTCACGCGCAGCTTGCCGTCGGTTGCAGCCGGCGAGGGGCTGCTCGTGCGGCTTTTGATCGCAAGCGGCATGGTGCTGGCCTTTGCCCTCGTCTCGGGCTTCACGGTTTCGTGGCTCACACAAGGCCAGATGATCGTGCCCGACCACAAAACATTGTTGTCGCTGGCGACCTTCCTGGCGATCGCTGTGCTCGTCGTGGTGCACTACCGCGGCGGTTTGTCGGGTCGCCGGGCCGCGCGGTACGTGCTTTTTGCCTATTTGTTGCTCACACTTGCATACCCGGGTGTGAAATTCGTGACTGATGTCTTGATCGGTTAAATCTTTTATTGCACTGCAATAGATTCCCAGCATGCACCCCTGGATACCGGTGCGTAAGTGCTGTTGCGCCGCAGCGAATCGCGTTTGCAGATCGGCTCTTGCCAGGGACGGGTACGTGCGGTAAAACGACCATTCCTTAGCCACAGCCGCGAGCAGCCTATTTTATGAGCATTTCGATTGGGCCCATTCTCCTCGAGGCGCCGGTGGTTTTGGCCCCGCTCAGCGGCATCTCGGATTTGCCGTTTCGGCGTTTGGTCAAGCGCCACGGGGCGGGGCTGGTGGTTTCGGAGATGATCGCAAGCCAAGCGATGATCCGCGAAAACCGCCAATCGCTGCTGATGACGCGCTCGGTGCCCGAAGAATTTCCGATGGCAGTGCAGCTGGCGGGCTGCGAGCCCGCCGTGATGGCCGAGGCCGCCAAGCTCAACGAAGATCGTGGGGCGGCCCTCATTGACATCAATTTCGGCTGCCCGGTCAAAAAGGTCGTGAACGGCCATGCCGGCTCGGCGTTGATGCGCGACGAAATCCAGGCCGCGCGCATTCTCGAAGCGACGGTTAAGGCCGTCAAAGTGCCGGTCACGCTTAAGATGCGACTGGGCTGGGACGCCAATTCGAAAAACGCGCCGCAGCTCGCGAAAATCGCACAAGAATGCGGCATCAAGTCGCTCGCCATCCATGGCCGCACGCGCCAGCAATTCTACGAAGGCAAGGCCGACTGGGCATGGATCCGCAACGTGAAGCAGGCGGTGTCGATCCCGGTCTTCGCGAACGGCGACATCGTGCGCTACGACGATGCGGCGGCCGCATTCGCCCAATCGGGTGCCGACGGCGTCATGATCGGGCGCGGGGCGTGCGGGCGGCCCTGGTTCCCGGCCAACGTGATCCATTTTCTTGCCACGGGCGAGCGCCTGCCCGATCCCTCGGCCGAAACGCAGATGGCGATCGTGCTGGCGCACTACGAAGACATGCTCGTGCATTACGGCGCCGAGACCGGCATGCGCATGGCGCGCAAGCATTTGGGCTGGTACGCGCGCGGCTTTCCGGGGGCGGCCGAATTCCGCGGCAAAGTCATGACGCTCGGCTCGCCCGACGCCGTCAAAGACTTGATCCGCGCCGTGTGGGGCCGTGCCATCGAAGCAGGCTACGTGCCGCCGCTCGACGGCGGGGCGGCAAGCGATCTCAAGGAGGCGGCATAAATGGCGCGTCCGTTTTCCAAAAGCGAACGCCTCGCGGCGCGCGGGGCATTGCAGGTCGGCATCGGCGATCTGGGGGCCGTTCTCGGCGCCATCACAGACGTGATCGCCGTGCTCGATGCCGACCGCGTGCTGCGCTACGTGAATCCGGCGGCCGAGAATTTCTTCGAACTCGGGGCCGGCATGATGTTGGGCCGCCGTCTCTCGGATTTTCTGCCCGACGACAGCCCGATCTTCGGCACGATCGACCAGGCTCGCCAATACGGCGCCAGCGTCTCGGACGAAGAAGTGCTGATCGACACGCCGCGCATCGGCAAGCATCTGGTGTCGGTACGCGCGGCTTCGATGTCGGATGGCGACGTCGAAGGGCTTGTGGTGCTGACGATCCAGTTGCGCACCATCGCGCGCAAGATCGGCCGCCAGCTCGTGCATCGCAACGCCGCGCGCTCGGTGGGGGCGATGGCTTCGATGCTGGCGCACGAGGTCAAGAACCCGCTCTCCGGCATACGCGGGGCGGCCCAGCTGCTTGAGCAGACGGCGCAGCCCCAGGACCGCGAACTCACGCGCCTCATCTGCGACGAGGCCGACCGCATTCGCGCCCTTGTCGATCGCATGGAGATTTTCAGCGACGGCCTCCCGCTTGATCTGATGCCGGTCAATATCCACCGCGTGCTGGGCCATGTGCGCATGTTGGCGCAAAACGGTTTCGGCCGGCATGTGCGCTTCGTCGAGACCTACGATCCGTCGCTGCCGCCGGTGCTGGGCGATCACGGCCAGTTGATCCAGATTTTCCTGAACCTCGTCAAAAATGCGGTCGAAGCCTGTCCGCGCCAGGGCGGCGAGGTCACCTTGTCGACGGCGTTCCAGCAGGGTGTGCGTTTTGCAGTGCCCGGCGTGGGCCAACGCGTGCCGCTGCCGCTTGTCGTGACCGTCCAGGACAATGGCGACGGCATCCCGGACGAAATCCGCCCGCATCTGTTCGAACCGTTCATAACGACCAAAAAGAATGGAACTGGCCTGGGACTTGCTTTGGTTGCCAAAATCGTTGGCGACCATGGGGGAGTCATCGAATTCGACAGCCAGCCGCGACGAACCTCGTTTCGCGTCCGGCTGTCGGTCGCGAGCGGCGAGCAGGCGTTCGGCGATCGGTTCCACGACGCGGGTGCGGAGAGGTAAAAGGTCCCTATGGCTCAAGCCACCATTCTGGTCGCCGACGACGACAAGGCGATTCGGACTGTGCTGAACCAGGCGCTTGGGCGTCTGGGCTACGATGTGCGCTTGACCGGCCATGCAGCGCAGCTCTGGAAGTGGGTCGCGGACGGCGACGGCGATCTCGTGATCACCGACGTCGTGATGCCCGACGAGAACGGCCTCGATCTGGTGCCGCGCATCCGCAAGGTGCGCCCCGATCTGCGCGTGATCGTGATGAGCGCCCAGAACACGCTTCTAACCGCGATCAAAGCGACCGAGCGCGGCGCTTTCGAGTATCTGCCCAAGCCCTTCGACCTCAAGGAGCTCGTTTCGGTCGTCGAACGCGCGCTCACGGCCCCCAAAGCGCCGGTCGTCTACGACGGCGATCCCGACGAGCCCGACGAAAAACTGCCGCTGATCGGCCGCTCGGCGGCGATGCAGGAAATCTACCGCGTGCTCGCACGCCTGATGGCGACGGACTTGACCGTGATGATCAACGGCGAGTCCGGGACGGGCAAAGAGCTCGTCGCCCGGGCGCTGCACGATTACGGCAAGCGGCGCAACGGGCCATTCGTGGCCCTCAACATGGCTGCGATCCCGCGCGAGCTCATCGAGAGCGAATTGTTCGGCCACGAGAAAGGCGCATTCACCGGCGCCACGTCGCGCTATGCCGGCCGCTTCGAGCAGAGCCAGGGCGGCACGCTGTTCCTCGACGAGATCGGCGATATGCCGCTCGAAGCGCAGACGCGGCTGCTGCGCGTGCTGCAGGAGGGCGAATACACGACCGTGGGTGGGCGCACGCGCATTCGCGCCGACGTGCGCATCGTCGCGGCCACGCACCGAGATCTGCGCCTGCTCGTGCGCCAGGGGCTGTTCCGCGAAGACCTCTATTATCGGCTCAACGTCGTGCCGATCCGCCTGCCGCCGTTGCGCGAGCGCGCGGACGACGTGCCGCTGCTCGTGCGCCATTTCCTGCAAACCACGGCGACCGAAGGCTTGCCGGTCAAGACGATCGACGCGACCGCGATGGAGCGCTTGAAGCAGCATCGCTGGCCCGGCAACGTGCGCGAGCTCGAAAACCTCATTCGCCGCCTCACAGCCCTCTATTCGCAGGAAGTGATCGGCATCGACATCGTCGAGAGCGAGCTCGCGGAAGCGGGGCCGGCACCGGTCGCCGAGACGGCGGCCAGCGACGAGTCGTTGGGAACGGCCGTGGATCGCCATCTCAAAGCCTATTTTGCCGCGCACAGAGACGGGCTGCCGCCGATCGGCGTCTACGACCGCATCGTGCGTGAGGTCGAACGCCCGCTTCTGTCGCTGACCTTGATCGCCACGCGCGGCAACCAGATCAAGGCCGCCCAGCTCCTCGGACTCAATCGCAATACGCTGCGCAAGAAAATCCGCGAATTGGACATCCAAGTCGTCCGCGGCCTAAAATAAGCCCCGAAGCGCATCGGCAACGCGCCGCATCCTCGGCCGTCGGCCCTGGTTTTTTGCGTGGCCTTTTTTTGGCGTCGAAATGGCTGAATTGAGATCCCACGAAACATCGGCATCCGCCGACCCGCCGCTGCAGCGTCTGCTGAGCTGGGCGGTGCGCGTCGGCCTCACGCGCAAATTCGCATTTTTGCTCGTGGCATTGTCGGTTTTGGCCGGGGTGGTCACCTATCTCGTGATCACGGGCGCCGAAGGGCCCGATCCGCGTACGCTTGTATGGCTGCTGCTGGCCAATCTCGTGCTGCTGCTCGCACTTGCCACGGTCATCGCGCGCGAGATCGTGCGGCTGTGGCTGCAGCGCCGGCGCGGCGAGGCCGGCGCGCGTTTGCATGTGCAGCTCGTCGTACTGTTTGCGGCCCTTGCCGGGGCGCCTGCCGCGGTCATGGCGGTGGCGACCGTGCTGTTCTTCAATCTCGGCGTCCAGGCGTGGTTCGCCGATCCGGTACGCGATGCGCTGGGCCAGTCGCTTGCCGTCGTCGAGGCGTATCTCGAGGAGCATCGCAACAACATCCGCGGCGACATTCTGGCGATGGGCAACGATCTGTCGCGCGCGGGCTCGCTCGTGCTGGCCGAACCCGACGAAATCCAGGCGTTGCTCGATTCTCAAACGCAAGTGCGTTCGCTCAGCGAATCGGTCGTGTTCGACGGCCGCGGTCGCGTCTACGCGCGCAATGGTTTCACGCTGCAGCTCGCCGTACCTTTCTGGGGCCTCGACCGCGCCCGCGCGGGCGAGGTGGTGGTGTTCGCGCCCGAAGAAAACGCCGAAAATGCAAGCCGCAGCGACCGCGTGCGCGCGCTCGCCCGCCTCGACGGTTTCGACGACACGTTTCTGCTCGTCGGGCGCTTCGTCGATCCCAGCGTCGTTGCGCATGTCGACAGCACACGCGCGGCCGTGCAGATCTACCAGTCGCTTGAGGCCAAGCGTTCGGGCTTCCAGATTACCTTTGCCGTGATCTTCGTCGTGGTGGCCTTGCTGCTGCTGCTCGCCGCGATCTGGATGGGGATCGCCATTGCCAACCGTGTTGCGCGGCCGGTCGGTGCTTTGATCGGTGCGACCCAGCGCGTGCGCGACGGCGATCTTTCGGTGCGCGTCGAAGAGGGTGCTCGCGACGACGATCTCGGCTCCTTGTCGCGGGCCTTCAACCGCATGACCGCGCAGTTGGGCGCCCAGCGCGCCGAACTCGTCGACGCCAACCGCCAGATCGAATATCGCCGCCGCTTCACCGAGGCGGTGCTTGCGAGCGTGTCGGCCGGCGTGGTGGCACTCGATGCGCGCGGCCAGATCGACCTGCCGAACCGGTCGGCCTCGCAACTGCTCGATGCCGATCTCGACGCCGCGATCGGCACCCCGCTTGCGGCCCGCGTACCTGAGTTTGCGCCCCTTCTCGAGGCGGCGATCGCCAATCCCGACCGGCCGGCGCAAGGGACCGTTCAGCTCGTGCGCGGCGGCCGCAAGCGCACTTTCGTGGTGCGCGTGGCGCGCGCCCAGCTTGACGACGGGGCGGCCGGGCTTGTCGCGACCTTCGACGATGTGAGCGAACTCGAGACCGCCCAGCGCACGGCGGCCTGGGCCGACGTCGCACGGCGCATCGCGCATGAGATCAAGAACCCGCTGACGCCGATCCAGCTTTCGGCCGAGCGGCTGCAGCGCAAATATCTGGCCGAGATCAAAAGCGACCCCGACACGTTCCGGCTGTGCATCGAGACCATCGTGCGCCAGGTCGAAGACATCGGCCGCATGGTCGACGAGTTCGCGTCGTTCGCGCGCATGCCGGCCCCGCGCATGCGCAGCGAAGATCTCAGCGATCTCGTGCGCCGCACGGTGCTGCTGCAGTCGAACGCGCACAGCGAAGCCGTGTTCGAGGTCGATCTGCCGCCGGGTCGCTTGGCCCTCAAGCTCGATGCGGGCTTGATCGGCCAGGCTTTGACGAACCTGCTCCAGAACGCGCTCGACGCGATCGCCGGGCGCGAGGGCACGGACCTGCCGGCCCCGCACGTGGCGGTGCGCGTGGTGCGCGACGCGCAAGGGCGCTTCTGCCTGTCGGTCGCCGACAACGGCAAGGGCCTGCCGACGGCCGACCGCCATCGCCTGACCGAGCCTTACATGACGACGCGCGCCAAGGGCACGGGGCTTGGGCTTGCGATCGTCAAAAAGGTCATGGAAGACCATGGCGGGACGTTGATCTTGGGCGACCGGCCAGGCGGCGGGGCGATCGTAACGCTGGTATTCCCCTCTGCGGTGCAGACGGATAGTATTGCGCCCGTAGACTCGTCCGCCGCGTCGCCTCCCGTATCGAAGACGGCGGTTTCCTAGATTTCACGAAGGACAGTGGCCCCGACCAAGGGTCCCCTCGAAAATGGCGCACGACATACTCATCGTCGACGACGAGGCCGACATCCGGATGCTGATCGCAGGCATTCTGGAAGACGATGGCCACCAGACGCGCAATGCCGCCAACAGCACGGCGGCCCTCGAAGCGATGCGCGCGCGCCGGCCGAGCCTTGTGATTCTCGACGTGTGGCTGCAGGGCAGTGCGCTCGACGGCCTCGAAGTGCTCGACGTCGTCAAGCGCGAGCACCCGGATGTGCCGGTCGTGATCATCAGCGGCCACGGCAACATCGAGATGGCGATCGGCGCCATAAGGCGCGGTGCCTACGACTTCATCGAAAAGCCGTTCAAGGCCGACCGGCTGCTGCTCATCGTGCAGCGCGCCCTCGAGAGTGCGAGCCTGCGACGCGAGAATGAAGAGCTCAAGCTGCGTGCGGGCGACCCGGCCGCCATCGTCGGCCGCTCGACCGCAATCAACCAAGTGCGCACGCAGCTCGAGCGCGTTGCACCCACGGGCAGCCGCGTGCTGCTGCAGGGCCCAGCCGGGGCGGGCAAGGAGTCGGCCGCCCGGCTCGTCCATGCGCTGTCCAAGCGTGCGGACGGCCCGTTCGTCGCGGTCAATTGCGCAAGCCTGCGGCCGAACGCGATGGAAATCGAGATGTTCGGCATCGAGCCGGGCTCGGCTGTCGATGCGGCGGACGCACCCTTGCCCAAGGTCGGCCTGTTCGAAAAGGCGCACAACGGAACGCTTTACTTGGACGAAGTTGCCGACATGCCGCTCGAAACCCAAGGCAAGATCGTGCGCATGCTGCAGGAGCAGAGTTTCGAGCGCGTGGGCGGGCGCGCGCGCGTGCAGGTCGATGTGCGCGTGATTGCTTCGTCGAGCCGCGATCTGATGCGCGAGATCCAGGAAGGCCGCTTCCGCGAGGATCTGTTCTACCGCCTCAACGTCGTGCCGATCCGCATTCCGGCCCTCAAAGAGCGGCGCGAAGACATCCCCGACCTCGTGCTGCATTTCATGGCGCGTGCCGCAGCTGCCACGGGCATGAACCCGCGCGGCGTCGCCGACGACGCGATCGCCACGCTGCAGACGCACGAATGGCCCGGCAATATCCGCCAGCTGCGCAATGTTGTCGAATGGCTGCTGATCATGGCGCCGGGCGACGCCGGACAGCCGATCCGCTCGGAAAACCTGCCGCCCGATCTGGGTGCCGCCGTGCCGAGCGCTTTGCGCGGCGAGAGCGGGGCCGAGATCATGGGGCTGCCGCTGCGCGAGGCGCGCGAATTGTTCGAGCGCCAGTATTTGATCGCCCAGGTCACGCGCTTCGGCGGCAATATATCTCGCACTGCCAATTTCGTCGGCATGGAACGCTCGGCCCTCCATCGCAAGCTCAAAGTGCTGGGCGTGCACGGCGTCGACCGCGACCGCGGGCCGTCGCTGGATTCCTGATAAGCCGGATTGCTGAAAAGATCGGGGGATTTCAATGTCGCGCATCGCTTATGTGAATGGCCGCTACGTGCCGCATGCGCAGGCGCGCGTGCATATCGACGACCGCGGCTACCAGTTCGGCGACGGCATCTACGAAGTCTGCGCCGTGCGCGGCGGGCACATGATCGACAATGTGCCGCATCTCGACCGGCTCGAGCGCTCGTTGCGCGAGATGGCGATGGCGATGCCGATGTCGCGTGCGGCTCTCGAATGCGTGATGCGCGAAACGATCCGGCGCAATCTCGTCCGCGACGGTATTGTGTATCTGCAGATGACGCGCGGCGTTGCCCCGCGCGACCACGCGTTCCCCAAGCATCCCAAGACGCAGATCGTGGTGACCGCGCGCAACGCCAAACCGCATACGACCGCAATGATCGAAGACGGCGTCAAGGCGATCGTGCAGCCCGACATTCGTTGGGGGCGATGCGACATCAAAACGATCTCGCTGCTGCCCAACTGCATCGCAAAACAAGCCGCGCGCGTTGCGGGCGCTTACGAGGCGATCCTCGTCGACGAAAACGGCGTGGTGACCGAGGGCAGCTCATCCAATGCCTGGATCGTCACGCCGGAAGGCAAACTCGTCACGCGTCCGCCGTCCAACGACATTCTGAACGGCATCACGCGCCTCGAGATCATCAAGATCGCCAAAGAGCTCGGCCTTGCTTTCGAGGAGCGCGCCTTCACGCTCGAGGAAATGCGCCGGGCGCGCGAGGCGTTCGTGACCTCGGCCTCGTCCTTCGCGATGCCTGTCACGCAGCTCGACGAAGCGCCCATCGCCAACGGGAAGCCCGGCACGTTGGCGCTGCGGCTGCGCGCGGCCTATGTGGCGCACATGGACCGGCAGGCTGGCGCTGCATGAGCGCTGGCCTCGCTCGGCCGCGCGCGGTTCTGTTCGATTGGGACAATACGCTCGTCGATAGCTGGGAGACGCTGCGCGTCGCCATCAATGCCGCCCTGGTCGCGTTCGGCCAAGCGCCGTGGACGATTGACGAAACGCGCCAGCGCGTGCGCCGCTCGTTGCGCGATTCGTTTCCCGAGCTTTTCGGCGACGATTGGCAACAGGCGCGCGACGTCTTCTACAAAACCTTCGAGGCCGAGCATCTCAAGACGGTAACGGCCTTGCCGGGGGCGGCTGCTTTGGTCGCCGAGCTTGCCGCCCAAGTGCCGCTCGGCGTGGTCTCCAACAAACACGGTAACTTGCTGCGGCGCGAGGCGGCGCATCTCGGCTGGTCGGGCTATTTCCGCAGCCTCGTGGGGGCGACCGACGCGCCGCGCGACAAGCCCGACCGCGCCCCGGTCGATCAGGCGCTGGCTGATCTCGCCGCAAGCGGTATCAAGACACCGCAGAATCAAGATGTTTGGTTTGTCGGCGATACGGCGCTTGATATGCAGACCGCGCATGCGGCAGGCTGTGTCCCAGTCCTTTTTGGCGGAGGCCATGGCGAGGACGCGGCTTTGGCCGCTTATCCGCCGCGGTTTTGCGTCGAAACCTTGGACGATTTGGGACGAGTCTGGCGGGGGCTGCAATTGCCTCGGGATCGCCCTAAATCACTCCCATGATGGCGGCCTGCACCGGGATTTTGGTGCCGGTTTTTGGTCCATCTTCGCACCGTCCGTTGTCGCCAGAGACAGCGGTCGCAAAAACAGAAGGGCACCGATTATGTCCGCCGAAAAATCGCAAAACGTCCAAGACGTTTTCCTGAACCACATCCGCAAGAACAAGACCTCCGTCACGATCTTCCTTGTCAACGGCGTCAAGCTTCAGGGCATCGTGACGTGGTTCGACAATTTCTCGGTGCTGCTGCGCCGCGACGGCCACAGCCAGCTCGTCTACAAACACGCGATTTCGACCGTGATGCCGACGGGCCCGATCGCCTTGTTCGACGGCGACAAAGACGGGGGCGAAGGCTAACGCCTTGTCGCGCAAACCGACCGAGCCGGCTGTCGATCTGAAGGCGCAGAAAGCGGAAGCCGAAGAGAAGGCGCTTGTCGAATTCGCCGCGCGCAAGACCGAGGGCAAGTGCCTCGTCGTGCATCCGGCGCACAAAGGCAAAGCCCGCTCGCCGCTCGAGCGTTCGCCCGAAGCCAAGCTCGAAGAGGCGGTGGGCCTTGCGCGCGCGATCGACCTTGCGGTCGCTGCGCGCGAGGTCGTGCGCCTCAATGCGTTCCGCCCCTCGACGCTACTCGGCATGGGCACGGTTGCGCGTCTCAAGGAACTCATCCGCGAAGAGGGCATTGCCGTCGTCGTGATGGACGCGACGTTGGGGCCCGTGCAGCAGCGCAATCTCGAAAAGGAATGGGCGTGCAAGGTGCTTGACCGCACCGGCCTCATCCTCGAGATTTTCGGCGCACGCGCGCGCACGGCCGAAGGGCGATTGCAGGTCGAACTGGCGCAGCTGAGCTACCAGAAAAGCCGCCTCGTTCGCACCTGGACGCACTTAGAGCGCCAGCGCGGCGGTTTTGGCTTCTTGGCCGGTCCCGGCGAAAGCCAGCTCGAAAGCGATCGTCGTATGATCGGCGACAAGATCATCCGCCTGAAGCGCGACCTCGAAGAGGTCAAGCGTACGCGCGCTTTGCATCGCCGCTCGCGCGAGCGCGTCCCCTATCCGGTCGTCGCACTGGTGGGCTACACGAACGCGGGCAAGTCAACCTTGTTCAATCGCCTCGTGCATGCGCGGGTGCTTGCGGCCGACATGCTGTTCGCGACCCTCGATCCCACGATGCGCGCCCTCGAGCTGCCGTCGGGCCGCAAGATCATTCTTTCCGATACGGTCGGCTTCGTGGCCGATCTACCGCACGATCTGGTCGCGGCCTTCCGCGCCACGCTCGAAGAGGTGCTGGCCGCCGACCTCGTGCTGCATGTGCACGACGTCGCCCATCCCGAGACGGACGCGCAAGCAAGCGACGTGCGCGCAGTGCTTGCAGAACTGGGGCGCAGCCCGACCGCCGACAACCCCTTTATCGACGTTCTGAACAAGGCCGATCTGCTCGCCCCGGAAGCGCACGACGCCCTGCTCGAGCGTGCGGCGCGCGAGCCCGATACGGCCGTGGTGTCGGCCGTCACCGGCGACGGGTGTGCCGATCTGCTCGAACGCATCGAGCGCCGTCTGGCCGCGATCCGCGAGACGGTCGAATACGATCTCGATTTCGCCGACGGCGCGGATATCGCTTGGCTGCATTCGCATGGTCGCGTGCTCGAAAGCCGCAGCGAGGAGGGGCGCTTGCATGTGGTCGTGGCCCTCGACCCGGCCGACCGCAAGCGCTTCGAACATCGCCGCGCAGCTGCCCACTGACCCCGGTTCTCGATAGCGACGCAATGCCCGAATTGCCGCCCATCGAAGTTCTGCCGCGCGATTTGTCGGCTTGGGAGAGAGGCAATACCGGCACGCCGTTCGTGCATCGCTTCGAAAGCGGCGTCGCTGGCCCCACGGCGATGGTCGTGGGTCTAACGCACGGCAACGAATTCTGCGGCGCCGAAACGCTGCATTGGGCTTTGTCGCAGGGCTTGCGGCCGCGCAAGGGCGCGCTCGTTCTGGCATTTGCCAACGTCGCGGCCTATCGCAGCTTCGATGCGGCAAAGCCGCTCGACAGCCGCTTCGTCGATCGCGACATGAACCGCGTGTGGCGCAGCGACTGGCTCGAAAACGAACGCACCGTCGAGGCCGCACGCGCGCGCGAATTGCGCCCCTTCGTCGACGAAGCCGATTTCGTGCTCGACATCCATTCGACAACCTTCGACGTGCGTCCGTTTTTCGTCGGAGCCCGCGTTGCGCGGGCGCGCGCTTTGGCCGAGCGTATCGGCTATCCGCGTACGATCCTGCTCGAAGACGGCGTGTTCGAAGGCCGCACCTTGATCGAGTACGCGCCCTTTGCCGCAAAGGCGGGCGAGAAGGCGGCCCTCGTCGTCGAATGCGGTGCGCATTTCCTAGCCCGCTCCGTCGATGTCGCCAAAGCGACTTTTCTCGATTTTCTGGCGAGCCTCGACATGCTCGATCCGGCTTTCGTCAAAGCCCATCGCCCGACAGTGGCGCCGGCTCCGGTCGGCATTTACGACGTGTCGGTCGTGCATGTCGCCCAATCCGACGCGCCGCACTTCGTGCGGCCCTTTATCGGCTTCGAGGAAGTCGAGGAGGGGACCCTGATTGCGCGCGACGGCGACCGCGAAATCCGTGCCCCCTATCCGCGCTGTACCGTGCTGTTCCCCAAGGCGATTCCGGCCAAGGGGCAGGAGCTCGTTACGCTTGGACAGCGGGTCGATTGAAAAAGTCTCGTAACTTTATGGAAATATTAATTTTCTATTCGTTTGACATCGACCGAGCCGGGGCCTAGAACGCTTGGCACTCGCCCGGGGAGACTGCTAACAGGCATCTCCGCCTGGCGTTTTCGAAGAACCCTCCCGGAGGAGATTGCACGATGAAATTCCGGCCGTTGAACGACCGAGTCCTGGTCGAAGCCCTCGACCAAGAAACCAAGACCAAGGGCGGCATCATCATTCCCGATACCGCCAAGGAAAAGCCGCAGCAGGGCAAGGTCATTGCCGCCGGTCCCGGTGCGCGCACCGAAGACGGCAAGCTGCAGCCGATGGGCGTGAAGTCCGGCGACAAGATCCTGTTCGGCAAGTGGTCGGGCACGGAAGTCAAGATCGACGGCAAGGACCTTCTGATCATGAAGGAATCCGACATTCTCGGCGTGATCGAATAAAGCTGCGGATTTTTCGCAGCGCAATTTTTTGGAAGGAACAGCATCATGGCAGCTAAAGAAGTTCGGTTCGGCGGCGATGCCCGCGCGCGCATGCTGCGCGGCGTCGATATCCTCGCCGACGCGGTCAAGGTGACGTTGGGCCCCAAGGGTCGCAACGTTGTGATCGAGAAGTCGTTTGGCGCCCCGCGCATCACCAAGGACGGTGTGACGGTCGCCAAGGAAATCGAACTGCTCGACAAGTTCGAAAACATGGGCGCCCAGATGGTGCGTGAAGTCGCCATCAAGACGGGCGACCTCGCCGGCGACGGCACGACGACGGCCACGGTTCTGGCCCAGGCGATCGTGCGCGAAGGTGCGAAGGCCGTGGCCGCGGGCATGAACCCGATGGACCTCAAGCGCGGCATCGACATCGCGGTCGAGAAGGTCGTCGCCGACCTCAAGAAGCGTTCGAAGAAGATCTCGACGTCGGACGAAGTTGCCCAGGTCGGCACGATCTCGGCCAACGGCGAGCGCGACATCGGCGAGATGATCGCCAAGGCCATGCAGAAGGTCGGCAATTCGGGCGTGATCACGGTCGAAGAAGCCAAGACCCTCGAAACCGAACTCGACGTCGTCGAAGGGATGCAGTTCGATCGCGGCTATCTGTCGCCGTACTTCATCACCAACGCCGAAAAGATGATCTGCGAGCTCGAAAACCCGTACATCCTGATCCACGAAAAGAAGCTCGCGAGCCTGCAGCCGCTGCTGCCGGTTCTCGAAGCCGTGGTCCAGACGGGCAAGCCCTTGCTCATCATCGCCGAAGAAGTCGAAGGCGAAGCCTTGGCCACCCTCGTGGTTAACAAGCTGCGCGGCGGCCTCAAGGTTTCGGCCGTCAAGGCGCCGGGCTTCGGCGATCGCCGCAAGTCGATGCTTGAGGACATCGCGATCCTCACGGCCGGCCAGGTGATCTCGGAAGATCTCGGCATCAAGCTCGAGACCGTGACGCTCGACATGCTGGGCCGCGCCAAGCGCGTGACGATCGACAAGGACAACACCACGATCGTCGACGGCTCGGGCAAGAAGAAAGAGATCGAAGCGCGCTGCGCCCAGATCAAGGCCCAGGTCGAAGATACGACCTCGGACTACGACCGCGAGAAGCTGCAGGAACGTCTTGCCAAGCTCGCGGGCGGTGTCGCCATCATCCGCGTCGGCGGTGCAACGGAAGTCGAAGTCAAGGAACGCAAGGACCGCGTCGACGACGCGATGCATGCGACCAAGGCTGCGGTCGAAGAAGGCATCGTGCTCGGCGGCGGTGCGGCTCTGCTCTACGGCAGCCGCGTGCTCGAAGGCGTCAAGGCCGGCAACCACGACCAGCAGGTCGGCATCGACATCGTGCGCAAGGCGCTGCAGGCTCCGGCCCGCCAGATCGCCGAAAACGCCGGTGCGGACGGTTCGCTGATCGTCGGCAAGCTTCTCGAAGGCAAGAACGAGAAGATGGGCTTCAACGCCCAGACCGGCGAATACGTGGATATGATCAAGGAAGGCGTCATCGACCCGACCAAGGTCGTGCGCTTGGCTCTGCAGGACGCAGCCTCGGTTGCGGCCCTTCTGATCACGACCGAAGCCATGATCGCCGATCGTCCGAAGAAGGACGAGGCCCCCGCCGGCGGCGGTGGCGGCATGGGCGGCGGCATGGGCGGTATGGGCGGCATGGACTTCTAAGTCCGGTCTACTCATATTTCTCTGCAATAGGCGGGGCGGAAGGGCAACCTTCCGCCCCGTTTTTTGACAAAGGCAAGTAGCCAAGATGGCCAACAAAATCGGCGATTTGGTCAGCCTGGTGCGTCGGATCGGCGATCCGACGAACGCACAGGACGACAAGTGGGAACAGGACGCGCGCAAGCTCGGCGCCTCCGACGAATTCATCGAAGCCTGCCGTCAGGTTCGCCGCTGCGCGGAATCCGGCATGTCGAACGAGACGGTGACTGCCGCGGTCGACCGCGCGACCAACATCCTCCTCTATTTCCTGTAGGCGCGCAGCGCCGCTTACGCGGCGCGCACGCTCGCCAGGAACCGCTCCACCTCTTGGCGCAGGCGCGCGGATTCCTCCGATAGCTCAGCCGAAGCGCCGCTCATCTGCTTGGCCGAGACGCCGGCGTCCTTGGCCGCTAGCGTGACGCTGCTGATCGTTTGCGACACTTCCTGCGTGCCCTGGGCGGCCTGCTGGACGTTGCGCGCGATCTCGGCCGTCGAAGCCCCTTGCTCTTCGACCGCGGCTGCGATCGCGGCCGCAATTGTGTCGATGCGCTCGATCGTTTCACGGATCGTGCGGATGGCGCCCACCGTCTCGCCAGTCGCCGATTGGATCTCGGAGATCTGGCTGCCGATTTCGTCGGTGGCGCGCGCGGTCTGGCTCGCGAGATTCTTGACCTCGGAGGCGACGACCGCAAAGCCCTTGCCGGCATCGCCCGCACGGGCCGCTTCGATCGTCGCGTTGAGGGCCAAGAGATTGGTCTGCGACGCGATGCTGCTGATGAGCTTCACG